>CAIYAN010000297.1 GCA_903924185.1 uncultured Opitutia bacterium
GAGGCGGCCTTATCTTCGGGGATTGAAGCGATCCCAAACTCGTCTTCAAAAGCCATGATGATCTCGACGAGGTCGAGGGAGTCGGCCTTGAGGTCGGTCTGGAAACCAGCGGCGGCGGTAACCTGTTCAGGGTTCACGCTGAGCTGTTTGACGATGATATCGGTGACGCGTTGTTCGATGTTTTCAGGCATAATAAAGGGTGTTTAAGTTGTTATCTGGGTGTCAGATAGGCGGGGCGTGGTCAAGTTTAGAAAAGTCGTAAATACTCCGCCCTAAATAGCCTAAAGGTAAGCCGGTAGGCTCCCAATCTGACAGGATAGTGACGGGGCGCTAGGATAGCAGAAATCTCCCATATGCGTGCATCGATAAAAATGATGGTCCGTATCCGAACGGCAGCCCCTAAAGCTAACCTGACCCTTCAGGCCGAGGGCTTAGATAGCCATCCCACCGTCCACCGAAAACACCTGGCCGGTGATGTACCCACCCTCTTCCGAGGCGAGGAAATCGACCATGGCGGCGATATCGGTGACTGAACCGAACCGGCCCAGCGGGATGACCCCGAGAATCTTTTGCTTAATCTCTTCGGAAAGTTCCCCCGTCATGTCGGTGGTAATAAAACCTGGCGCGACGGCATTGGCGGTGATGCTACGCCCAGCGAGTTCGCGGGCGAGGGTCATGGTGAGGCCATGGAGGCCAGCCTTGGCGGCGGCGTAGTTAGCCTGGCCGGCATTACCCTGAACGCCCGTGACGGATGAGATGCTGATAATCCGACCCCAGCGCTTCTTGGTCATCGGGCGGACGAGCCCCTTGGTCCAATAGAAAGCCGAGGAAAGATTGGTGGCGATGACGTCGTTCCAATCCTGATCGGACATTGCCATGACGAGTTTGTCGCGGGTGATGCCAGCGTTATTGACGAGAATCTCGACGGCGCCGAACTCGGCATTGATCTGTTCGCAGGCCTTGGCGACCGCGGCGGCGTCGGAGACGTCGACCTGGAAAGCCTTGGCCTTCCAGCCCTTGGCGATAATGTCATTGGCGACGGCGACGCAAGTCTCGGACTTCGAGATACAAAGGACCGTGTGCCCGTGTGAAGCCAAGCGTTCGGCGATGGCCTTACCGATACCGCGGCCGGCACCCGTCACCAAAGCTACCCGAGGATTATGCGTCAGTTGCATCGGCTTGGATGTGCAGGGAAATCAGCCACTAGGCAAGTGGCGAAAATAGCCACACCCCCGGTTTATCTTTGAAAAATAGTTTAAATATGGCCTGCCCGCTCAGTAAACGTCGCGCTGGTAGCGCCCGTCCTTCTTGAACTGCTTGACCCAGTCGACGGCGGCTTCGGGCGTCAGCCCGCCCTGTTCGGCGACGATGGCATGTAAAGCCGCATCCACATCCTTGGCCATGCGCTTGGCGTCACCGCAGACATAGAAATAGGCCCCCGACTGAAGCCACTGCCAAAGCTCAGCGGCGTTCTCACGCATCCGATCCTGGACGTAGATTTTAGCCGCTTGATCGCGGGAGAAGGCTAGATCGAGTCGCGTGAGTACGCCCGACTGGAGGTAAGCCGCCCATTCGTCAGCATACAGGAAATCACTGTCCTTGCGCTGGTCGCCGAAGAAGAGCCAGTTCTTGCCCTTGGCGCCGCGGGTGGCGCGGTCCATGACGAAACTGCGGAAAGGCGCAACACCCGTGCCTGGGCCGATCATAATGACTGGGATGTTATCGTCGGCGGGCAGACCGAAATGCGACTCGGCAACGAACACCGGGACCTCCGGTTCATTCAGGTGGGTCCGTTCGGAAAGGTAGGTCGAGCAGACGCCCTCACGCTGACGACCATTGGTTTCGTAACGCACCACGGCGACCGTCAGGTGAATCTCGTCGGGGTATTTGGACGGCGCCGAGGAAATAGAATACAGACGCGGCATCAGCTTTCGGAGGAGCTCGATGAACTCTTGGGCGCCGAGCTTGGCCGAAGGATGCTCTTCGAAGAGATCGAGGAATTCCCGTTGCTCCATCCAAGCCTTCCTCTTCTCGGGGTCGACCTCGCCGATGGCGGCGGCCAAGCGAGCCTTCTCGCCGGCGTCCGTGGCACGGTCATGCAGGAGCTGCGCAAACTTGTAGGTCGGGCCGTTCAGGGACAGCCGCTTCGATAAGGCCTGTTGCAGAGGAATGGGGGCGGTGTCCTTGGGAAGGGTCACCGGCTCATCTCCCGTGAAGCCAGCGGCTTTCAGTACCGCCGCAACCGTCTGCGGGTTATTAGCGGGGAAGACGCCGAGCGAATCACCGCATTTATAAGTCAGGCCGCTACCAACTAAGGAGACCGAAAAGTGCTGGGTATCCTTCTGGCTCGAGGCGGCACTGAGACGCCGGCGGTCGACGAGGCAGGCCGGGAACGGGTTATTCTTGTCGTAAGGAGCGGACATAGCGAAGCCGCAGGATGCAACCATCCCCACCCTGCCAACAATCCTAAAAACGCCGGACGGGCTACTTCCAGATCTTCACCCAGTCGACTTCGACGTCATCGGGCAACTTGGCCGGCAACA
>CAIYAN010000298.1 GCA_903924185.1 uncultured Opitutia bacterium
AGACGGAAGTCAGGCCCCTTAATGCGGATACGAATCCGGGTGCGGGCCGGAGAATGCGAGTCGGTGTCCATCAGTTCTGGGCAAAGGGTTCGTGGCCGCCGTTTTTAGCGCGCTCTTCCGCTTCGACTTGGTCGAGGCGCTCGCCGAGCTGGAGGCGGTGTTGGGCCATGATCAGGGCGGCTTGGGCGAATTCCGTCCCGCGGTCGAGGGCGCCCGTGCAGCGCTCTTCGGCTTGGTGGCGGGTGTTGGTGACGATGATGCCGTTGATGACGGGGACCTCCGAGCGGAGGGCGACGTCCTGCATCGCCTTGGCGGTCGAGTGGGCGATGATCTCGTGGTGAGGGGTGTCGCCGGCAATGACCACGCCGAGGCCGATAATGCAGTCGTAGTCACCCGACAGCGCAAGCATGTTGGTGGCGTAAGGAATCTCGCCCGAACCTGGCACCATGAGGAGCCGGAGATTAGCTTCTTTCACACCGCCAGCGGTGAGGCCCTTCGTTGTCCGTTTCACTAACGCATCCACGAGGGCCTGATTGTAAGAGGCAGCCACGATGGCGATGAGCAGGTCGGTACCATCGACCTTTTCGTAGTGGGGCTTATCTTGGCTCATAGCGGTGGAAGAACGGAAGGCTGATGCAAGGGTTTCCGCCCTTGCGTTCAAGAGGAAACGCCAGAACCGCCTAGAAGGGTACCTGTTCGACGATTTCCAGCCCGTAACCGCCTAATCCGACGACTTTCCGACTGTTATTCGTGATGAGACGAATCTGCCGGAGGCCGATATGGGAAAGAATCTGAGCGCCGATACCGTAGTCGCGCGAGTCCATGGTGCTGAGACGAATGCCTTCGGCATCGGCTTTGACACCGCCACCTGGCTGGGCCACGTGGACGATGACGCCGGTGCCAGCCTGGGCGACAGCGGCAAAGCTGGCGGCGAGGGAGTCGCCCGCCCCAAAGGCTTCGCCACGGAAGAGGTCGCCTAGCAGGTTTTCGCGTTGGACGCGGACGAGCGTCGGCGCGTTGGTTGGCTGGCCAAGCACGAAGGCCAGGTGCTGGCGGCCGTCTGGGAGCGAGCGGTAGACGCGGAGTTGGAATTCGCCCCAAGCGGAGTGAAAGGGGCTTTCAGCGATGAGTTCGACCAGGCGTTCCCGGCGATGGCGGAATTCGATGAGCTGCGCGATGGAGACCATGCGGAGCCCAAAGCGCTGCTTGAGTTCAATCAGTTCCGGTAGGCGTGCCATCGAGCCATCCTCATTGAGGATCTCGCAGATGACGCCACTTGGGTGCAGGCCCGCGAGCGAAGCTAGGTCAACGGCGGCTTCGGTGTGGCCCGCGCGCTGGAGCACACCGCCGGGGCGCGCCATCAGCGGGAAGATATGTCCAGGCTGGACGAGTTGTTCCGGCTTAGAGTTCGGGTCAGCGAGAATCGCGATAGTCTTGGCTCGGTCGTAGGCGCTGATACCCGTCGAGATACCTTCGGCCGCGTCGACCGAGACGGCAAACGCCGTGCGTTGCGATTCACGGTTTTCGGGCACCATTTGGGAGATGCCCAGACGGCGGAGCTGATGCTCGACCGTTGGCACGCAGATGAGCCCACGCGCGTGGCGAATCATCATATTGACCGCCTCCGGCGTGACCTTGGCGGCCGCCATCACGAAGTCGCCTTCGTTCTCGCGGTTCTCGTCATCGGTCACAATGACGAGCTTCCCCTCGGCGATATCGGCGAGGGCTGCCTCGATGCTGTCAAAGGGCTCGTCCATGAAACGGTGAGGTTCGAAGGTGACGAGTCCGCCCGCTGGTGCAAGCGGGGAGATATAGAGCCATCGGGTAAAAACCGACTCGGAGGGTTATTTCGGGGCCTCGACCTTCACGGGGGCTTCGACCTTGGCCTTGGCGGGAGTCTTGGCTTTGGCCTTGGCGGCCACAGGGGCGGGGGCGGCCTTCATCGCAACGGCAACCTGGGCGCTCGTCTCTTTCCAGGTCGCTTTAGGTTCAGGCTTAGCACTCCAGAGGCTGAAATTTCGGAAGGTGGCTGACTGACCAGCACAGGTGAGGCCGGGGTTGGCCTTTTCTGTTTTGAAGAGTTCGTCTCGTCCGAAACCGCTGAACTTACCGTCGATGGTGGCGATCATCGTGTCGCCGACCATCTCGAGGACGACATGATGCCACGAGCCCGCCGTAAATTTCTCCGCTTGGTTAAGGAAGACGACGGCTTTGTCAGGACCATCGTGGTCGTGGTCATCGCGCTGGACGCGAAAAGTGGCGGGCGTGATCAGGACGCGCGCCATATGATCTTTGGCATCATTGATGCTGAGTGAGATTAATTTGGCCCCATCTAGGCGGAAATCAAAGGCGATGATGAAGTCACCTAACTTCTGGCTGAGGCGGCCGGCGGCACCGTGATTGTCGGTCGGTAGCTCCTCTACTTTGATGCCTTCAGCGGTGCGCACCCATTTGCCCTTAGCGATTTTCCACTCGGCGGCCTTCGATTCTAGAGTGAGGCCATCGCTGAGTAACTCCTTGTCTGGTTGGGCTAGGTGTGTGGCAGGGGCATCGCCCGCGTGGAGCGGGAGCGAACTAAGGGCGAGGAGGGTCCAGAAGAGGCGCATGGTTTATTTCTTAGGTTTTTCGAGTGGCTTTGGGAGTGTGCCCTTCTTGGCGGCCCAGGTCGGCTTGGGCTCAGGCTTGGCCGTCCAGAGGCGGAAGTTGCGGATCGTCGCCGTGGCGCCGTCGATATGGAAGCTGGGGTTAGCCCGGATTTCCTTGGTGTAGATGGGGTCTGCGCCCCAACCGCTGATCTTGCCGTCGACCGTGAGCACCACCGTGTCTCCAACCATCTCAAAGACGACATTGTGCCAGGTTCCGGCGTCGTTCGGCGTGGGCTGGGTGAAGAACGTGAACGCTTTCTCCGGGCCGTTGCCATCGTAGTCGTCGCGACGGAGACTGACGTAGGTTGGGGCAATGATGACGCGCGCCAACTGTTCCTTGGCGTTGTTGATGGTGAAGGCCAAGCTGGCTGCGCCGTCGAGACGGACGTCGAAGGAGACGACGAAGGCTTCGAGCTTCACTGGAAGTCGAACAATGGCGTTGTGCTTATCGGCGATGACTTCGGCGCCAGTGGTACCGAGGTCATTCCGTTCCCATTTGCCTTTCGTGACTTTCCAGAGCGAGGCCTTCGCCGCCTTAGTCATGTCATCGGAGCCGACCAACTTATCCGTCTCCGCGAGGAGCGTCGCGGGGGCTTCGGTTGGCGGCTTGGGCGCATCCGCTGCGCCTAGGGAGCTCAGTCCGAATAAAAGGGCGATGAGGGGGCTTCTCATAAGCCGGATAAGTAAGGGGAATCCTCCGCCCCCGCAAGGTCACTTGTATTCCAATTGGGCCGAGAAGATACCGTCGGTGTCCGCGACAAAGCGAATCCAGTAGGCGTTCAGCGAGCGCTCAAATGTATGGACCACTTGGCCGTCGGCCGGTACTTCGAGGACACGGTAAGGGGCAGTCTTGCCGTCACCCGTGACGTCGAGGAGCACCGCGATGCGGGCGGCTTTGGTGCCATGGTTACGAAGGGTCAGGGTTTTCTCGTCGTAGGCGGTCATTAGGTAAGGGTCGGAGGGGGTGCCGCCCGTGACGGTGGTGTTGAGCCACGGGCCACCGAAGCCGCGGGGCTTGCCCAGTTTCCAGAGGTCGTCGGCGGCCCCTACCCACACGGCCGCCTGGCCGTCTTCCGAACGGATGATGTGGGCGTCATTCTTCACGCCATCTTGGAGGCCCGTGAGTACGAGTAGGCCGCGGTAAGAACAGTAGTCATGGATCGCCAAGCCGCTCGTAGCGACCGGGCGCATGCGGATGGCGCCGAAGGCGTTGAGTGCAGGCAGTTCGTAGAAGGTGCCATGGGCCTGCAGGAGGTCGCGCTCGGTGCAGACTTCGCGTGCCTTGCGCAAGGCATTGCGAGCGAGGAGACGATCTTGGGCGGCGTTGCGGGCATCGCCAATCGGGAAGGCCCGCGGCAGACGCCAGCGCTGACCGTTTTCTTCAAAGATGACGGACGCTGCATCGGTGGTGATGATGCCGGTTGGGATCGGAGTATTTTTCGCGACGTAGTCGGTGACCTTGGGGTCGGCTTGTTTGCTGAGCTTGAGGTCAGCAGTGAGTTCATAAGCCACGTCGACTTTAGTTTGGTCAGTCGTGAGCGTCGCCGGCAGGACCGACAGGGTGCGTAAATTAGCCCCGCGCGTGAGGAGGAAGGCACCGCGGCTGGTGGCCGCATCAGCGGAACTGAGGCCTGCGAACATGGGGTCGACTTCGGTCCCTCGTTGGTCGGTGTTAGCGAATTGGAATTGGGCGGTGGCTTTCAGTTGGTCCCGCGAACTGGTCACGCGAATCCACGCCCCGCTGACCTGTTGCGGCGAGAGATCGACCCAGAGTCCCGGTGCACCGGGGGTGAGGCTAAACTGTTTCCAGGTCGTCCATGTGCCCGTACCTTGTTGGTCGATTTCCACCGTGTAGCGCGTGTCGGCAGTGCCATCGTGGCTGAGCCAGAGCGTTCGTTCCGTGAACCCATCGAGTAGGAAAGAGTCCGAAGGCACATCGGCCTTAACCGGTTCATCGACCCAGACGCCGCCGCGGCCAATCGCTGGACCGAGTTTCGTGGTGGTGTCGAGGGGAGTGAACCAGAGGTTCGACTGCGATTGACCAGGGCCCGCCAGCGTCCCCTTGGCGGGGCGCTTGTTGAGGAACTCGGACTTCGCGGTGTCGTCGCAACCAAACACCAGGCGATCCTGCCAGCGGGTGAAGTCGCCGATGACCTTGAGGTAGTTGGAGCGCGGTGCGATGCCCGCAGAGTTTTTGGCGGAGAAGCTCGCCGGGAAGGTCCAGAAAGAACCGTGCATCGTCAGGAGGCGTTGGCCAGGTTCGCCGATGTCGCGGATGCGTGGCCATTCGGTGTTCCAGCCGTGGGCGCCATCATAAGAGTGGCTCGCCTTCGGCAGACGGAAGCTCGTCCACTTACCGTCTTCCAAGACCATCAGAATCAAGGAGCGGAAATCCCAACCGATCGTCCAGATCGGGTCCTTCTCAGGGTGAGCGTTACCAGTGAGTCCACCTGGTCCGGTGACTTCCGTGAATTGATTACGGCGGATGAGGGACCAGTTGCCGGTACCGTTAAAGGAGCCAAGGCCGCCACTGATGATAGTCGGGTCGATGGTAGCCTTCGCACTGCGTTCGCCATTGTTCGCCAGGATGACCAGACCTTGGCCCGAGTAGAGGCCTTTGCCGTGATAGCCCGACAGCGTCGAGGTGATGGTCGCTGGGTTGACCTCCTCGGTTTGCCCAGGCTTAGGCGTGTTCATGATTTCCTTGATCAGGCCTTTCACGGCGAGCGTGTGGACGTCGACCTCATACAGGCCGTCTTCCATCGTGGCGAAGTAGACCTTATTTACTGGGTCAGTCAGGTGGCGGGCGTTCCCGGTGAGGCGGCCGGGCATGAACTTCGGCGGGATCACGCGCACCTTTCGATCCGCATCGATGAAGTAGGGCCCGATGATGAGCTGCTTCGACTCCACGTGAATCATCCGGTTCGCGGGCGTGCCGCCGACGCTTTCGGGGCGGATGATTTGCTTCAGGTCGGGCGTGATCTCGTAGAGCTTGTCGCTCGAGCCGTAGGGCTTATGCGGGGCGTAGCTAATCACCCAAAGTCGGTCGGCCCAAGGCACGACTGCGCCGGTGCCGCACTCGCCTTCATCATTAAAGGTCGCGAGGTTGGGGTAGATGCCGCTCCATTGCGGCGGGGCTTCGGCGGCGAGTAAAGCGAGCGGGAGGCCGAGGAGCGAGGCGAGGGCGGGCAACAGGCGCATGGCGGGACATTTGGCTGACGAGAAGCCAAGGCAAGCCTGCCGTTTTCACTTAATAGACGAATAGAACGATCCATAGCGTCACGAGGGCGGCGGGCACACCTAGTAGTCGCAGGGCACTTTTAGTTTCCGCTTGGGCGAGGAAGCACGCCACGAGTAAAGCGGCGCAGGCCGGGCCGGAGGCCGCGGGCTGGACGGTGCCCGTGAGTACCAAGTTTGGAATCTGCGCGAAGGCCTGCGTAAACCAACTCATGGCATCCAATACCAGGGCCGCGCCGCCATTGATCCACGCCGCGAGCGGCAGCATACTTGGCCAGGGGCAGAAGAGGAGCGAAGCCATGCCCAAGACGAGGGGGATTTCGGAAAGCGGGACGAGCACGAGGTTGGCGAAGACGCCGCCCCAGCTACTGCTTTGGAAATAAGTCAGCGTCAGCGGTGCGCCGGCGATGGTCGCCGCGAGCGAAACGCAGAGACCACCGAGAGTCGCGCGGCGGAGTCGCCAGCCCCAGCGTCGCCAAGCTTGCACCGCATGCTTCGGCGTCAGGCGTTCCGCCAAAGTGGGTGCAGCGATTTGCTCGGCCGCTGGTACTCCGACGAGTAGAATCGCTAGCACCGCGAGGTAACTGAGTTGAAAGCCAGGGTCGCTGCTCGCCTCGGGGCTCCAGAGTAACGTGGCGGCCGCCGCAAGGGCGAGCGACTGTAAGGGTGGCGTGGCGCGTTCGCCCGTTTGTCCGGCCCAAATGAAGACAGCCATAATCCAAGCGCGGAGCGAGGACGGTGAGGCGCCCGTGACTTCGACGTAGAGCCAGAGCAGTGCAAGGATGGCGATGCCGGTAGGTTTCTCGGGTAGGCGGAGTCGCCGCGCCGCCCAAATCAACGCGGCGGCCATCCCTGCGATATGCAGTCCGCTAATGGCGAAGAGGTGGAGTGTGCCGGTCGCGGCAAAGGCGCCTTTAGCTTCTTCGGGCAGCAGGGCCGTCCGCCCGAGCATCGTTGCCGCGAGCAGCGCGCCGCCGTCGGGGTCGTCCCAAGGCAACGTTCGCAACCATTGTTCGAGGTGGTTTTGACTCTGTTGGCACCAGACTGCGAAGGCCGTGGGCACTTCGAGCACGCCCAAAGTTTTACCACCCCCGAGTTTGAGCGTCGCCCCTTGGGAGGCGATCCACGCATCGTAGCCTGTGGGATTGGCTGGTAAGGCCGTGAGATGGCCGGAGATTTTAAGTTCGGCGCCCCGGGCGGGCGTCGGGCCTTTGACCGAGAGTGCAAGCCGTCGACGAAATAGCGGACCCTTGTCGGTGACGATGCCCAGTCCGTTCCACCCTTCGCCCGTGCGTCGCGGGGCGGCACTCTCAACCAGTACGGAGAGTTCGGCGTAACTGCGAACGGAGGTCAGCGGGGTCTGCGGGGGGAGTTTTGCTTGATGCCAGGCGGCACCCCAGCAAATCCCTGCGCCGACTAGAAGGAGTCGACTAAAGTTTTCGTGGCGGGCGCAGAACCAGAGTGCCGCAGTGCTAAGGCTCCCCAGCCAGAGAAGCGCTACGATGTCCGGCCGAGCGAAATCGTCCCAAGCACAACCAGCCAACAAGGGGAGCGCTAGCCAGAGCGCGGGGGCGTGACCGAAGCGATCGTGCTTCAGTGGGTGGGTTTGATCCAGGGGGTCGGTCCTTGCCATGGGCGAAGGCCAGACCCATCGACAGGCAAGGAGGCGACCTTAGCCCGGAGCCAATCCCAACTGGTGTCCTTAGCGAGGGCGGGGGCTTGAAGCAGATGCCTTAGGGGAAAAACGACAAACCCGCGCTCCGACCAGCGGGGGTGGGGGAGGGTGAGGTTGGGGAGCTCGACGGCCCCGCCTTCAAAGAAAAGCACATCGATATCGATCGTGCGGGGCCCATCTTTGATTGTCCGAACACGGCCTAGTTTCGTCTCAATGGAGAGACAGGTGGCCAGTAATTCCTCGGGAATAAAGTCACAAGTTACTGCTATACAGTTATTTAAAAAATTACCCTGCGCCTTAAAGCCAACCGGATCAGAATCAAAGGCCTCAGAAATAGCCAAGATCTGAGTTTCCGGCAGGGCGGCCAAGGCCATCACCGCTTGTTCTATATAGTAGGCCCGGTCTCCCAGGTTGCTTCCGAGCCCAAGTAGGTATTGGCGCTGGCCTGCTTTCACACCCGTTCCCGGCGAATTTTAACAGAAATAGCCTCAAAATCCGCAGCTACTGGGGCGAACGGCTTGTTGACCTCGACCGTCACCGCTTTGACCACAGGGAAAGACCCGAGGATGCGGGCGGCGATTTGTTGGGCGAGGGTTTCGATTAGGTAGACCGGCTTACCGGTTAACTGGCCTTCGACCGTGCGGATAACGTCCGCGTAATCTACAGTCAGCTTGAGGTCGTCCGCCGCGGCCGCGGGGCGGGTGTCTACTTCCAGGTCGACGGAAACCGTGAAACGCTGGCCGAGCCGCTTCTCCTCGGGGAGGGCGCCATGGTGGCCGAACGACCGAATTCCGCTGATCCTAATGATGTCCACGCCCCGATGAATGCCGTCTCCGCCCGCCCCTGCAAGCGCCTTCCCGTAAATGTGTGCAGTCCCCTCTTGACCACCCTTCCAAGGGTCGCTGACAGTCCGCGGAACACTATGCCTAAGAGGACCGATATCCGTACCATCCTCATCATCGGCTCGGGTCCGATCATCATCGGCCAAGCCTGTGAGTTCGATTATTCCGGCACCCAAGCGTGTAAGGCCCTCCGCGAGGAAGGCTACCGCGTGATCTTGGTGAATTCTAATCCGGCCACGATCATGACGGATCCCGAGACCGCGGACGTCACTTATGTGGAGCCGCTCACGGTCGAATCCGTGGAACGCATCATCGCCAAGGAAAAGCCCGATGCACTCCTCCCGACGCTCGGTGGCCAGACGGCCCTGAATCTTTCCCTCAAACTCGCCCGCACGGGCATCCTCGCCAAGTACGGCGTTGAGCTCATCGGTGCGAAAGAAGACGCGATCGAGCGCGGCGAGGACCGCGAGAAGTTCAAGAAGCTGATGCTGGAGATCGGCCTCGATGTCCCGCGCTCGCGCGTGGTCAAGAACCTCGAGGAAGCCCGCGAGACGATTGCACTCATCGGCGGCGAATTCCCCGTCATCATCCGTCCGTCCTACACCTTGGGTGGCACGGGCGGTGGCATCGCCTATAACCGCGAAGAGTATGATCGCATGGCCCAAGCCGGCCTCGACGCTTCGCCGGTGCATGAGGTCCTCGTCGAGGAATGCCTGCTCGGCTGGAAGGAATACGAGATGGAAGTGATGCGCGACCACAAGGATCAGTGCGTCATTATCTGCTCGATCGAAAACTTTGACCCGATGGGCGTCCACACGGGCGACTCCATCACCGTCGCTCCGGCGCTCACGCTGACCGACAAAGAATACCAGTTGATGCGCGATGCTTCCTTCGCCGTCATCCGCGCCGTCGGCGTCGAGACGGGTGGCTCGAACATCCAGTTCTC
>CAIYAN010000299.1 GCA_903924185.1 uncultured Opitutia bacterium
ACCCGCGACCACGTCTTGATCGGCCGCGAGCGAAACGATTTCGGTCGACCGAACGACGAGGGCTTCCCGGTCCGCGGAATCATCAAGGGTGGTCTCCTGTTTCTGGAGAATTCGGAGCCAGCCCGCTGGCCTTGCGCCAACCCCGAGACGGGCTACCTCGACACAGACGCCAGCCCGACGAAGTCTTATATCCTCCAAGCCCGCCGCGACAAAGGCAGCGACCCCTTCTGGAATCTTAGTTTCGGCAAGAGGCCCGCCCAGGAACTCTACGACCTGAAAGCTGATTCGGACTGCCTGCGTAACTTGCAAGGGGCGACTCACGCTGGCTCCGCTGAAAAACTCCGCACGCAAATGTGGGCGGAACTGAAGGCCCTCGGCGACCTCCGGGCGATTGGGCGCGGAGCGGAATACGAAGCCCATCCCTCGGCCGACGTCCAACGCCGCGGCTTCTACGAACGGTACCTCCGCGGTGAGATGGTCAACGCCAACTGGGTCACGCCCTCCGACTTCGAGAAAGCCCCTCTAAAATAATCCGATGCGCATCCTTACCGTCCTCCTGACCGTATTCGCCGCTGCGACCTTCGCTCAAGGCAAGCCTAACGTCCTGCTGATTATGGCGGATGACCTGCGTGACTTCGGTGGGGCGTTCACCAAGGAGGTGGTTAAGACCCCGAACCTTGACCGGCTACGCTCCCGTGGCACGACCTTCGAGCGGGCTTACGTACAATACCCCGTCTGCAACCCGAGCCGCAGCAGCCTGTTGACCGGACTGCGGGCCGAGCAGACAGGTATCGTGGGCAATGACAAACCCCTGAGACAAAAGCTGCCGGACATTGTCACGCTTCCGCAGCTCTGCAAGGAAGCCGGATGGCAGTCACACGCCTTCGGAAAAATCTATCACCTCGGCGGGGGCAACGACGTGGAAGCGCGGCAACGCTGGGTGGATGCAGGCCGTTCTTGGCATACGGCACAGGACTTTGACGCCACCAAGGTGGGACGCCGGATGCTCGCGGGGCGGGACTTAACGAACGGAGCGCTGAAATGGTGCGTATGGGGGGCCGCCGATGGTACGGACGATGATCAGCCCGATGGCCAGATTGCTGCCGCCACCGTGGCGAAGATTCAAGAGCTCGGCGACAAGCCTTGGTTCATCGGCTGTGGTTTCATGAAGCCGCACGACCCCTTCATCGCGCCCAAGAAATATTTCGACCTCTATCCCATCGATACCCTGAAGCCGTGGCGCGACCCGTCCAACACCACGCCGGTGCGTAAAGATAGCGTCGGCTTTGGGGAGTACGGCAAAGCCTTCGGCAAGTTCACCCCGCAGGAGTGGCTGGAACTCTTCCGAGCCTACTGTGCAGCGACGAGCTACATGGACGCGCAACTGGGCCGCGTCCTCGACGCCCTCGACAAACAAGGACTCTGGGACAAGACCATCGTCATCTTCGTCGGCGACCACGGCTACCACACGGGCGAGCGACAGTGGTGGAATAAGAATACCCTTTTCGAACGAAGCTGCCGGGCACCACTCATTATTGCAGCGCCCGGGATGAAGGGCGGCCAGACGACGCGCTCCTTGACCGAGTTCGTCGACCTTTACCCGACCGTCGCTGACTTCTGCAGTCTAAAGCTACCCCACGCCACCGCCGGGTCTAGCTTACGCCCCACCCTGACCAACCCCTCTGCCTCCATCAAGGATGCCGCGTTCACCCTCGTCACGCGCGGCCCCAAACTTTACGGCCAAAGCGTTCGGACGGCCCGCTGGCGCTTCACCCTCTGGAGTGACGGTCAGACTGAACTGTATGACCATGACCAGGACCCCGAAGAGTTGCACAACGTCGCTGACCAACAGGCACCAGTGATCCAAGACCTGACGGCCCGCCTAAAAACTCTACCTAAACTGACGCCATGAAGCTCTTTTTTACTCTCGTTTCCGCGTTGACCTTAGCCACCGCTGCTTTCGCCGCCGAGGCAAAGCGGCCCAACATCGTCTTCTGCTTTGCTGACGACTGGGGTCGCTACGCTGGCGCCTATGCGAAGATTGATGGACGCCCGAGTCTCAACGACATTATCCGCACGCCCAACATCGACCGCATCGCGGGCGAAGGGGTGCTCTTCCGCAATGCCTTCGTCACGTCCCCCAGTTGCACGCCCTGTCGGAGTTCGCTGCTTTCGGGACAGTACTTCTTCCGCACTCACCTTGGCGCGATCCTCAACGGCGCCAAGTGGGACAGTGCCATCCCG
>CAIYAN010000300.1 GCA_903924185.1 uncultured Opitutia bacterium
ATCCAGGTCGTTAAGGATCAGATCGGCACCAAGGGCCCTCGCTCGACGACCAACATCGCCTTGCCGGGCCGCTACGTCGTCCTGATGCCGTTCAGTGGCGCTTGCGGCGTTTCCCGTAAAATCGAAGACAATGCCGAGCGCGACCGCCTGAAGGACATCCTCCGTTCGTTGACCATTCCGGAAGGCATGGGCGTCATCATCCGCACCGCCGGTGAAGGCAAGCAGGCCCGCTGGTTCGTGCGCGACCTGCACATGCTGCTCAAGCGTTGGCAGGCCATCGTCGAGAAGATTAACGCTCCCGACCGCAAGCCGGTGCTCCTGTATCAAGAGCCGGGCCTCATCGAGCGCACCGTCCGCGACTTCCTCACGGAAGAAGTCGACCGCATCCTCGTCGACAACCCGGGCGACTTCAAACTGGTCCAAGACCTCGTGGGGGAAATTTCCCCGCGTTCCCGTTCGCGCGTCGAACTCTACAGCGACCCCATCCCGGTTTTTGAGCGCTACAATATCGAGCGTCAGATTGAGCAGCTTTTCCAACGGCGCGTCCCGCTCCCAAGCGGTGGCGAAATCGTCATTGACGAAACCGAGGCCCTCACGGCCATCGACGTCAACACGGGCTCCCACCGGGGCAAGGAAGGGAAGGACGGCAGCTTTATCACGCAGGCTAACTTGGAGGCCGTGACGGAGGCCGCCCGCCAAATCCAGCTCCGCAACCTCGGTGGCCTCATCATGATCGACACGATCGACATGAAGAACGCCAAGGACCGCAAGAAGGTCTTTGATACCTTGCGCGAGGCGATGGAGAATGATCGTGCGAAGCACCAGATCTTGCCGATTTCACAGCTCGGCGTGCTGCAAATGACCCGCCAGCGTCACACCGAGTCGAACACGACCTCGATGTACACGGCGTGCCCGCATTGCCAAGGCCGCGGTATCGTGAAGAACCCGCGCACCGTCTCGGTCGAGGTTCAGCGCAAGCTCTTGGGTCTCATTCGTCGTCTCCGCACCGAGCGCAAGGCCTCGGGCGAGATTGTCATCCGGATTGTCCTGCACCCCATCAACCTCGACCGCATCAAGCTCGAGGACAAAGAGTTCTTCATCGACCTCGAGAAATCCTGCAATGTCCGCCTTCTCTTCAAGCACGACGCCGCGTTCCACGTGGAGACGTTCAAGCTGATGGACGAGGCTGGGAACGACTTCCGCTAAGCCGGCGGCTGTCGGGGCGTCAGACGCCCCGGCGGGCCCGGTGGGCGAGCAACCGCAGTCCATTCAGGCACACGATTACCGTGCTGCCTTCATGGACGGCGACGCCGAGGGTGAGCGGGGCGCCCTTGAAGATGACGATGGCGGCCATCGTAAAGGCGGCTCCCACTGAGATCACGATATTCACGCGGATAGCCGTCCGGGCGGCTTGGCTCAGGTCGATGGCCGTCAGCAGGCGTTCGATACGGTCATCGGTCAGGACGACATCGCTAGACTCGAGGGCGGCGTCGCTCCCGCGTCCACCCATGCCGATGGCCACGTCGGCCGCGGCGAGGCTCGGGGCGTCATTAACGCCATCCCCGACCATCGCGACCACATGGCCCTCGGTCGACAGCTTACGGATCGCTTGCATCTTGGCATCCGGCGTGAGGCCCGCACGGTAACTTTGGATGCCGACCTGTTGGGCGGCGACGACGGCCGCTTCTTCGCGATCTCCCGTTAGCATGACCGTACGGATACCTTGTTGATGGAGGGCGGCGAGGGTAGGGGCACTGGCTGGCCGGATGGCGTCGACGAGCGTCGCCCGGACCTGTACGGAGCCGTCGGAGGCCCAGACCTCGCTGACGATAGCGCCGGCGGCGACTGGGGCGCCGGGGAGGTCGTGCCCACCGACGAATTCACAGGAGCCCACACTCCAGCGGGTGCCCTCAACGGTGCCTGCGATGCCTTGGCCGGGCGAGTTGGAGAGTCCGGTGACAGCTTGGGTGGTAGCGCCTTCAGCTTGGCAGGCTTTGACGATGCCCACGGCGAAGGGATGGGTCGAGTTGGCCTCGATCGAGAGCAGGGCATTGAGCGCCCGTCGGCGGTCGGCGTTGGCAGGGAAGACCTCTAAGGCGGCGACGGCGGGTTCGCCGGCGGTCAAAGTGCCAGTCTTGTCGAAGCAGACGCAGTCGACGTCGGCGAGGCGTTCCACCGCAGCGCCACCGCGAAAGAGGATCCCGTGGCGGGCGCCGTTGGCGATGGCGGCCAGGACTGCGGAGGGCACGGAGAGCACCAAGGCACAGGGGCTGAGTACGACCAGCAACGTCATGGCACGGTAGAGGGCAGAGTCTTCGGTGCCCAACGCCGGGCGCCCTAGGAGCAGTTGTAGGCCGAAGAAGGCGGCCGAAGCGGTCAAGGTGAAGATGGCGTAGGTGTCGCCCCAGCGGTCGATGGCACGTTGCGCAGGCGCCTTGCTCTCTTGAGCCTCGCGGATGAGGGCCACAATGCGGTGGAGGGCACTATCTTTTTCGGCCTTAGTCACGCGGACGACGAGCCGACCCCAGCCGTTGAGTGTCCCGCTGGAGACGTCTGCCCCCGTTCGTTTCTCCACGGGCTTGGCTTCACCGGTTAGGTTGGATTCATCGATACCGCTCTCACCTTCGGTGACGATACCATCGGCTGGAACCAGTTCGCCCGGAAGCACGAGGACGATTTGACCTGGTTGCAGGGCGGAGACCGCCACGACGCTCTCTTTGCCGTCAGAACCCAGCAAACGGGCCTGTTTAGGGGCTTTATCGAGCAGGGCGTCGATAGCTCCGCGGGTGCGATCCATCGCATAATGCTCGATGGCGCCCGCGGTGCTGAAGAGGAAAAGGAGGAGGACGCCTTCCTCCGGGTGGCCGACAATCCAGGCGCCGCCGGCGGCGAGCAACATCAGCAAGTGGACGTCGATGCGGCGCTCACGGAGCGCCGCCAGGGCGTCGACTGCTGCATCCCAACCGCCGGCGAGGCTAGCGAGTGCGAGGAGTGCGGGAGCGCACCAGGCCCACTCGCTCGGTGGTGCCAAAAAGTGACCGCAAGCGAGCGCCGCGAGACCCAAAACTCCGCAGGTCAACGCCAAGATCGCAATTTTTTTCCATTCACCTGGGGCTTCGTTGTGCATGCGATTCTTCTACGCGCGAAATATACGTGCGTCAATCTCGCTACGATGAACACGAGTTAAAGTCGCTGTAGTGAATTCGCGTTTACGATTTCGTCGTCGGCGGAACCGTGAGCGCCAAAAGTCGCTCATCGTCGATTACAAAAATTCCTCTTGCGCAGTTGTGATAAATGCCTACACCTTAACCCAGAGTTAACCGCAACGTGACGAACCGAACCGAAACCCCTAGCGAAAGCCTGATCACCGTGTCGCTTCCCCCGAAGCTCCATTCTGATGCGGTCGCCTTTCAGCACCGGGCCGGACTTGCGACTCTCAGTGAAGTCATCCGTCATGCGCTCGACTGCTATGATGATGCCCGTCCTGCCCTAGAGCCCACTCGCTCTCGCCAGGTTTCTTTCCGCGTACCGTCGGAGCTCCGCACTCGTATCACCCGTCAGGCGCGCAACGCCAGGGTAAGTGTAGGGCGAATCGTCAGGGTGGCGCTTCAGGCGCTGCCCTCTAACCCAACAACGATCCAAAATAAGGAAAAAACTATGGCAAAGAAAAAGGCTGCTGCTAAGAAGAGCGCCAAGAAGGCCACCAAAGCTAAGAAGAAGTAATTCTTCCTAGTCTTTCCGTCCTTCGTGACGGATGGCCGCCGGTACCCCCGGTAACACAAGGACCCTCGAAAGAGGGTCCTTTTCTGTTTCTAGGGGTCGTAGGTGGTGTTGGCTTGAAAACGTCCCTATGCAGTCTTTGTTTCCCCTGCTAACCCTTCCCAATGAGCACCCCTCCTGCCAACGCCGGCCGCATTACCATCGCCCACGGCAAACTCACGGTCCCCGACCGCCCAATCATTCCCTTCATCGAAGGCGACGGCACGGGTCCTGATATCTGGCGTGCTTCCGTCCGCGTCCTCGACGCGGCCGTGGCCAAGGCGTATGCCGGCCAGCGCCAAATCCAATGGCTCGAAGTCCTGGCGGGTGAGAAGTCTTACAATAAGACGCAGAACTGGCTCCCGGAGGAGACCCTCACCGCCTTCCGCGATTACCTCGTCGGCATTAAGGGCCCTTTGACGACTCCGACTGGCGGCGGCATCCGCTCCCTAAACGTCGCCCTGCGTCAGCAGCTTGACCTCTACGTTTGCCTTCGCCCCGTGCAATGGTTCATCGGCGTACCTTCGCCCGTTAAGAACCCCGGTAAGGTCAACATGGTCATCTTCCGTGAAAACACTGAAGACATCTACGCGGGTATCGACTTTGAAGCGGGCTCCGAAGTCGCCCTAAAGACTTTGGAGTTCATTAAGACCAACTTCCCCAAGGAATTTTCGAAGATCCGCTTCGGGGCGGAGCAGCCGGCCACGGTCGGCCTCGGCATCAAGCCCGTGTCCCGCCCAGGTTCCGAGCGTCTCATCCGCTCGGCCCTCCAGTACGCCATCGAGAATAAGCGCAAGTCGCTCACCTTGGTCCACAAGGGCAACATCATGAAGTACACCGAAGGGGCCTTCATGAAGTGGGGTTACGACCTCGCCAAGAGCGAGTTCGGTGCGGTCGAAATCGACGGCGGTCCGTGGTGCAAAATCCCGGAAGGGCTGCCTGGTGCCGGCCTGATCATCAAGGACGCCATCGCCGATATCACCCTCCAGCAGATTCTCACGCGCCCGACCGACTTCGACGTCATTGCGACGCTTAACCTTAACGGTGACTACCTATCCGATGCCTTGGCGGCACAGGTCGGTGGCATCGGTATCGCTCCAGGAGGCAATATCAACTACCTTACTGGCCACGCCATCTTCGAGGCGACTCACGGCACGGCGCCGAAGTATGCCAACAAGGATGTCGTGAATCCGGGCTCGGTTGTCCTCTCGGGGGAGATGATGCTCCGTTACATGGGTTGGACCGAGGCCGCTGACCTCGTCCTGAAGGGGCTCAACGGCGCCATTGGTGGTGGCCGCGTGACCTATGACTTCGCCCGCCAGATGCAGGGTGCGACGGAAATTAAATGTTCCGAGTTTGGTGACGCGATCATCGCGGCGATGTAACTTCCTGGTTTCTATAGTTAAGGTTTTAGCACCGATGGCAGGCTCCGAAAGGGGCTTGCCATCGCTTATTTTTAGGCTACAAAAAGTACTCCTGACCAAACTATGAAGAACACCCTCACCGCCCTCGCCCTCGCTGTTTTCACCGCGGGTATCGCTCACGCCCAAACCGCCCCGGCCCCAGTCGCCGTCGCCGTTCCTACCTCTGACATCTCCGTCAGCGGCCGCTTCTCTTGGGAAGCGAAGAACGTCTTCCGTGGTAAGGAGCGCTCCAGCACCGATGGCCTGATCCAGTCCACCGTAACCGTCGAGTCCGCCGTCCCAGGCTTTGCCGGCGTCTCCGCTTACGTCAGCTACTTCAACGCCGACAACTTCGAGCGCACGCTCAATATCGGTGGTCGCACCGACCTCAATGGCGTCGGTACGATTGACTTCGGCGTGTCCCGCACGAGCAACTCGACCACAGTAGCGACCCTCGCGAGCAAAGGCTTCACCCGCATCGACAACAGCCGTGAGCTGTACGTCGGCGTCTCCCAGAAGCCTGGTTCCTTCGTCCGCGCTTCTGCGTTCCTCTACTACAATACGGACCTCAAGCAGACCAACCTCGTGGTGGCTGGCTCTAAGGACTACGAAGGTAAGAACCTCGGTATCCCGGGCTTCGACCTCGAAACCAAGGCTTACGTCGGTCTCGCTGACTCCAAGGCTTCCTCCCACGACGTCGCCAACTCCTACATCTACCTCGGCGCCTCCGCCGATGTGACCCGTGCCATCGGCACCGGTGCTAAGGTGGGTCTCGGCCTCAACTGGGCCTACAACACCGACGGCCAGGCACAGACCTCTGGGAAGACCGTCTGGCTCAAGGCTTACGCTAACTTCAAGTTCTAAGCCCCGAGCTTAGGGCTTTCCCCCGAAAGGCGCGACTCAGGTCGCGCCTTTCTTGTTTTAAGCCCCAGACCACCCCTGGGGGGCACTTTCCCCTCAAATCCCATATTCGGGTGTTGACGGAGGGGGGTGACTTCTCATTTTCCGACTTTCCCTCTTTATGAAGACCACGCTAGCCAAGAACGTGCAGCTCAAGGACAAGACCTGGTACGTCATCGACGCCAAGGATCAGGTCCTCGGCCGTCTCGCCGTCAAAATCGCCAATGTCCTCCGCGGCCGCCACAAGCCCACCTACACCCCCCACGTCGACACGGGTGACTACGTCATCGTGATCAACGCCGACAAGGTGCGCCTCACCGGTTCCAAGGAAACGGACAAGACGTACATGTTCTACACCGGTTGGGTCGGTACCGCCTACCGCCGCACCGCCGCTGCCATGCGCGAGCGTCGTCCGGAGTTCTTGGTTACCCATGCCGTTAAGGGCATGCTCCCTAAGAACCGCCTCGCCAACGATATGCTTACCAAGCTGCGCGTCTTCGCCGGCGACAAGCACGAGCACGCCGCCTCCAACCCGGTGCCGTTCCCTGAGTTCAAGAAGGTCTAATCGCCTAATTTCTTTCTAAATGAGCGCCACCAAGTCCACCGCCATCACTGCCGTCGGCCGTCGCAAGACCGCCTCGGCTCGTATCCGTCTCACGACTGGTACCGGCTCCATCTCTATCAACGGTAAGCCCCTGGAAGAGTACCTCTACACCGAGGCCCTCGTTAAGTCCGCTACCGCCCCGATCCGCACCGCCGGTCTCGAAGGCCAGGTCGACGTCATCGTCCTCGTCATCGGCGGCGGTCCTAACGGCCAAGCCGGTGCCATCTCCCATGGCCTCGCTCGTGCGATCCAGAAGATGAACCCCGAGCTCCGCGCCCCCCTCAAGAAGGAAGGCCTGTTGACCCGCGACGGTCGTATGCGCGAACGTAAGAAGCCCGGTCGTCCTGGTGCCCGCAAGCGCTTCCAGTTCTCCAAGCGCTAAACCGCCGAGAGTCAGGAAAACATCAGGCCCCGGACTCCGGGGCCTTTTTGTTGCCTAGTTTTCTGTGTCCAAGCACCCAAACGTCGTCTAATCATCTAATAATACCGTTATGTCGCAGCCACTGACCAAAGTCGGCATCGTCGGCGCCTCCGGGTACACCGGGGAAGAGCTCGTCCGCGTCCTTGCCCGCCACCCGCACGTCCAGCTCGCAGCTGTCTGCTCCCGCACCTTGGCCGGCAAGGCCGTCGCCGATGAGATTCCGCGCCTGCGGGGCATCGTTGACGCGGGCTTGCTCTTCTCGGCGTCCTCGCCCGCTGAATGCGCGGCCTCCGACGTGGCCGTCTGGTTCTTGGCGTTACCCCATGGGGTCGCCGCAGAATACGCCCAGCCGCTCATCGCCGCCGGCAAGCGGGTCCTCGATCTCTCCGCTGACTTCCGCCTCCGCGACCTCGGGCTTTACAAAAAATACTATGGCCACGACCATCCGGCGCCGGCCCTCGCCGCCGTGGCTCGTTATGTCGTGCCCGAGCTCCAGCTCGACGATACGTGGAAACAGGCGCCACTCATCGCATGCCCGGGCTGCTACCCGACGAGCATTCAAGTGCCGCTCGTGCCGCTCTTACGGGCTGGCCTCGTGAAGCCCGAGCCCGGTCGCTTGATAATCAATTCCTACAGCGGCGTTTCTGGTGCAGGCAAGAAGGCCGACGTCGGTTACCTTTTCTGCGAGCGGGATAGCTCCATCAAGGCGTACGGCATTCCTGGACACCGCCACATCGCGGAGATCGAAGAACAGTTCGGCGTCGCCGCTGGTCAGCCTGTCGTCGTGCAGTTCAACCCCCACCTCGCGCCGATGCACCGCGGTATCGCCACGACCATTGTCGTGCCCGCCGCTGGCGTCACCGCCGCACAGGTCGAAGCCGTCTGGCAGCAGGCCTACGCGGGTCGACCTTTCGTTTCCGTGCTGAAGTCGGGCGACTTCCCCGACACCGCCCACGTGGCCAACACGAATCGCGTAGCGATGTCGGTCGTTGCCGACGTGCGTACGGGCAACCTCATCATCACCTCAGTCATCGATAACCTCCTGAAGGGCGCAGGCGGCCAAGCCGTGCAGGCGCTGAACCTTCTGATGGGTTGGTCCGAGACCGCTGGCCTCCGCTAAGTTTTCCATGTCCATCGAATTCACGAACGATTCCCCGGGTGTCTCGGACGTCCCCGGCTTCCGCGTCGGCGCCGCTGGCTGCGATATCCGCAACAAGGGCCAAGACCGCCTCGATCTCGCGCTCATCGTCGCCGATCAACTATGCACCGCCGCCGGCGTGTTCACCACAAACGACGTCAAGGCTGGCCCCGTCCGTATCTCGCAAGCCACGTTGCTCTCTTCACAGGGCCGGGTGCGCGGCGTGATTGCCAACAGCGGAAATGCTAATGCGTGCACGTCGAGCCAAGGCGATGCGGATGCCGTCCGCATGGCTCAGCTCGGCGCCGAGGCCGCTGGCCATGCAGGCGAACCTTTCTTGGTTTGCTCGACCGGTCGTATCGGCGAACTCCTGCCCATGGCAAAGGTCGCCGCTGGGGCTACCGCGGCGGCGGCGCGTCTCTCGCGCGATTCGGCCGAAGGCGTGCGCGCCGCTAATGCCATCCTGACTTCTGATACGCGTCCGAAGACCTGCACTGCGCGTTTCACCTGGCAGGGCCAGACGGTCACCATCGCCGGCTTCGCCAAGGGCGCCGGGATGATTGAGCCCAACATGGCCACGATGTTAGCGTTCGTCTGTACCGACGCCACCGCTGAGCCTGCTTTCCTGAAGACGGCCCTCAAGGCCTCGTCGGATCAGTCTTTTAACTGCGTGAGCGTCGATGGCGATATGTCCACCAACGATACCGTCATCCTCCTCGCCTCAGGCGTCGCCCAAGTATTGGTCGGCCCAAGCGCTCCGGCTGAACTCAACAGTCTGTTCCAAGAAGCCTTGGACCGCGTCTGCTTCTCCCTCGCCGAGAAGATTGTCGGGGATGGCGAGAAGATCACGAAGGTCGTGTCCGTCGAGGTTTCCGGGGCTCGCAACCGAGCCGACGCCGAGAAGATCGCGCGTGCGATTGGCAACTCGCTCCTCGTGAAGTCCTCTTGGTTCGGGGAAGACCCGAACTGGGGCCGCTTGGCGGATGCGGCTGGTTATGCCCGCACGGGTCTGGATGAGACCAAGCTGGATATCCATTACGAGGACGTCCCCGCCGTCTTGGGTGGCCGCCCGGTGCCTGAGAATAAGCCAAAGTGGAAGGAAGTCGTGAAGGCCCGCCAGTTCCGGGTGCGCTTGGACCTGCACCTAGGTGATGCGCAATTCCGCCTGCTGGCTTCGGACCTCACGGACGGTTACGTGAACTACAACAAGAGCGAGTAAGGGCCATTTTCCATTTGCTCGCCCCGCCAGTCCGCTGACACTTGCCGTCCGTCTGATGAGCACGCACGCCGCGCATAATAAATCCGAGGTCCTTCTCGAAGCCCTCCCGTATATCCAAAAGTTCCGTGGCTCCACCTTCGTGGTGAAGTATGGCGGCAGCTTCATGGATGACCCCAATCCCGAGGGCCGCGACCGTGTCGCCACGGATATCGCTTTTCTCGCGGCGGTCGGGATCCAAGTCGTCGTCGTGCACGGCGGTGGCAAGGCCATCACCCGCGCCATGGATAAAGCCGGCATCAAGTCCGAGTTCCGTGGCGGCATGCGCGTCACCGACGCCGCCACCGTGAAGATCGTCGAGGAGACCCTCAACATCGAGATCAACGGCCAGATTTGCGAATCGCTGAAGGCCCGTGGCGCCAACCCGCTCGGCATGCCCGGTAACCACGTTAACCTGTGTGAGAAGCTCTTGGGCACAGACGAGCAGGGGAAACCTTGCGACATCGGCTTTGTCGGTGACATCAAGTTCGTGAAGACGAAGCTCATTAAGAAGGCGCTAGCTGATGGCCATTTGCCGGTGGTTTCGCCCATCGCCTTGGACGCCGATGATCAGGCCTACAACACCAACGCCGACGTCGCTGCGGCCGCCGTGGCCAATTCACTCCGGGCTCGCCGCCTGATTTTCATGAGCGACGTCCCCGGCCTGTTAGCCGACCCGAAGGACCCTTCCACGCTCATTACCACGCTCAAGGTCAGTGAAGTCGATGAACTCAAGCGTAAGGGCGTTATTGCTGGCGGGATGATTCCCAAGGTCGATAGCGCCGTGAAGGCCCTCAAGGAAGGCGTCCGTCGCGTGCACTTCATCGATGGCCGCGTCCCGCACGCCCTGTTGCTTGAAGTCTTCACCGACAAGGGCATCGGGACCGAAATCGTCCACGGCTGATGAGCGCAGAATCTGCAGACCCAACCGCCGCGCTCTACGAGCAGTATCTGGCCCGGAATTATGGGGCTCCGCCCATCACGTTGGTACGGGGCGAGGGCTCTCGCGTCTGGGACGCCGCTGATAAGTGTTACCTCGATTTCGCCACTGGCATTGCGGTCAACGCCTTGGGCCATGCCCACCCCGTTTGGGTCCAGCGGGTGAGTGAGCAGGCTGGGAAGTTGGTTCATGTCAGCAATCTCTACCGCAATGAGCCGCAAGGCCGTCTGGCCGCCGCGCTGAGCCATTATTGCGGGCCAGGGCGGGTCATCTTCTGCAACAGTGGTGCCGAGGCTAATGAAGGGCTCCTCAAGCTCGCTCGTCTCCATGGCCTACGGAAGTCCGGCACCGAAGGCACCTGCATCGGTGTCGTCGTCGCGGAGAAGGCCTTCCATGGGCGCACCTTTGGCGGCATGTCCGCCACGCCGCAGGAGAAGATTCAAAAAGGCTTCCGGCCGTTACTATCTGGTTTCACCGCAGCGCCGCTTAATGATTTAGCCGCGTGGGACAAGGCCATCGACGCCCAGACCACCGCGGCGGTGCTGGTCGAAACCATTCAAGGGGAGGGCGGTGTCTTCCCAGCGACGGCCGAGTTCCTGCAGGGTCTGCGTAAACTTTGCACGGAACGGAACGTTCTGCTGCTGATTGACGAAATCCAGTGCGGCATCGGCCGGACGGGTAATTTCTTTGCCTTTGAACGCGCTGGCGTGAAGCCCGATGCCATCGCCATGGCCAAGGGCCTCGGTGGCGGTTTCCCCATCGGCGCTATCTGGATGGCTCCTCCGCATGATACGCTTTTCCAGGCGGGCTCTCACGGGACGACCTTCGGCGGCGGCGCCCTGGCCGCTACCGCTGGCTTGGCTGTCCTGGAAGTCATCGAGTCGGAAAAGCTCCTCGCCAAGGTCACCGCGCAGTCCCCGGCTTGGCATGCCGCCCTGCGCGGCTTGGTAGCCTTGCGGCCCGACCTCGTCAAAGAGGTCCGTGGCACTGGCTATATGGTCGGCGTTATCCTGACTGTTGATCCAGTCCCCGTTGTCACCGCCCTCCGCGAAGCTGGTCTACTGACTGCGCCTGCGGGTGGTGTCGCCGTCCGTTTATTGCCCCCCTTGGTAGCGACGGAGTCCGAGTTGGCGGAGTCCGTGGCGGTCCTGACGAAGGTGTTACGCGACTGGAAGGTCGCTTAAGCCCTTTCGTCACCTATTTTCCGCTGTCCAAACGGGTTTCCCCACCTATCTTTAAACGCTTTCCGAGATGCGTCACTTCCTGAAGGAGACCGATCTTTCCGTCGCTGAAACTGCGACGGTGTTCGCCCAAGCGGCCGCGCTGAAGGCTGGTCGTGGTCGGACGACTCCCTCGGACCTCGCCCGCCAGTCGTGGGGCTTGATGTTTTTCAAGAAGAGCACTCGGACGCGTGTTTCCTTTCAGGTTGGCGTCCATGAGCTCGGTGGCCAGCCGGTCATGCTCAATGCCGATGACCTGCAGCTCTCGCGGGGCGAAACCGTGGCCGACACCGCTAAGGTCCTGTCGCGCTACCTGCACGGTATGGTCATTCGTTGCCACGAGCACGCCCTCCTCGAGGAGTTTGCTCGTTGTGGCACGATGCCGATCGTCAATGCCTTGTCGGACTTCCTACATCCCTGTCAGTTTATGACGGACATGTTCACGCTCGCCGAACGCTATGCGCCCGGTCGTCCGGAACAGTATGCTGCTTCACTGAAGGGCAAGAAGGTCGCGTTCCTCGGTGACACCGCCTGCAACATGGCGAACTCGTTTGTGCTCGGTGGCGCCGCCCTCGGGGTGGAAATCGCTCTGGCTGGTCCCGCCGGCTACGAGCCTGGCCCCGAGATCCGCGCGCAGCTCAAGGCCGACGGCTTGAAGGAAACATTTACCTTCACGACCGATGCCGCCGCGGCCGTGCGTGGTGCCGACATGGTCTATACGGACGTCTGGGTGAGCATGGGTATGGAGGCCGAGAAGGCCGAACGCCTAAAGCTCATGCAGCCTTATCAGGTCAACGCGCAGCTGCTGGCCCTCGCAAAGCCCAGTGCCTATTTCATGCACTGCCTCCCGGCGCATCCAGGCGAAGAAGTCTCCGCCGAGGTCTTGGCGAGCCCGCAGAGCATCATCTTTGACCAAGCCGAGAACCGCCTGCACGTGCAGAAGGCCATCCTCGCGCACCTCGCCGCCCACCGCGGTTAATTCCTTTCCCTATACAACATGAGCAAGCAGAAGAAAATCGTCCTCGCCTATTCCGGCGGCCTCGACACCTCCGTCCTCCTTTCCTGGATCAAGGACAAGCATAACGCCGAGATGATCGCGTTCTGCGCCGATATCGGCCAAGAAGACGAACTGAAGGGCCTCAAGCAGAAGGCCATGAAGACGGGTGCCTCCAAGTTGTATATCGATGACCTCCAGGCCGAATTCGCCCGCGACTTCATCTACCCGATGATGCAGGCTGGCGCCATCTACGAAGGCCAGTACTACCTCGGCACCTCCATCGCGCGCCCGCTCATCGCTAAGCGCATGGTCGAGATCGCCCGTAAGGAAGGCGCGACCGCCATCGCCCACGGCGCCACCGGTAAGGGCAACGACCAGGTCCGCTTCGAACTCACCTGCGCCGCCCTGGCCCCTGACCTCGAAATCATCGCGCCTTGGCGCAATGAGGCCTTCCGCAAGGACTTCCCGGGCCGCGCCGAGATGATCGCCTATTGCGCTGACCATAAGATCCCCGTCGAGGCCAGCGCCAAGAAGCCTTACTCCTCGGACCGTAACCTCCTGCACATCTCCTACGAAGCCGGCATTCTCGAAGACCCTTGGATGGATGCGTTTGCGCCCGCCAATAAGGCGATGTTCAAGCTCTCGGTTTCGCCCGAAGATGCGCCGAATAAGCCGGAGTACGTCGAACTCGAGTTCCGCCAGGGCGATTGCATCGCCGTCAACGGCAAGAAGCTCGATCCCCTCGGCGTCATGCGCACGCTCAATAAGCTCGGCGGCCGTCATGGCGTCGGCCGCGTTGACATGGTCGAGAACCGCTTTGTCGGCATGAAGAGCCGCGGCGTCTACGAGACCCCCGGCGGCACCATCCTGCACTTCGCCCACCGTCAGATCGAGTCGCTCACCATGGACCGCGAGGTCATGCACCTGCGCGATTCGCTCGTCCCGCGCTACGCGACCCTCGTCTACAACGGCTTCTGGTATGCCCCCGAGCGCTTGGCCCTCCAGGCCCTCATCACGGAGTCGCAGCGCAACGTCACCGGCACGGTCCGGGTGAAGCTCTACAAGGGCGGCACGTACGTCGCCGGCCGGAAGAGCCCGCGTTCGCTCTACAACCCGCACATCGCCACGATGGAGGCGGATCCGACCAAGGCCTACAATCAGGACGACGCCACTGGCTTCATTCGTCTCAACGGCCTGCGTCTGCGCGTGAATTCGAAGGTCAACGGCGTCGCCAACCTCAGTAAGACGGTTCGCTAAGGCTAAGAGATAGACAAAGATAACAGGGCGTCCCGAGAGGGACGCCCTGTTTGTTTTAAATTGGAGGCGCGGGTCGGAATTGAACCGACGCATGGGGCTTTTGCAGAGCCCGGCCTTACCACTTGGCTACCGCGCCTAACAGGCTGAAGCCCTTACGCTGTCCAGCAGAGTCCGCCTTTCAAGGGTTTTTGTGCGAGGGCTTCCCTTTCCCCGAAACTTGGCCTAGAAGGAGGCATGCCCCAGCCACCTTTCCGCGTCGGCCTCGGTTACGACATCCACCCCTTGGTGGCCGGTCGCCCCTGTATCTTGGGTGGGGTGAAGATTCCCTCGGACGTCGGCCCGGACGGCCATTCCGATGCCGATGTCTTGCTCCACGCAGTCGCGGACGCGATTTTTGGCGCGGCTGGCCTGCGTGACATTGGGCACTATTTCCCCAACAACGATGCCGCCCTTGCCGGGATGGATTCAGCGATCATCGCCCGTCGGGCGGTAGCCGAGGCGGCTGCCCTGGGTTGGAAGGTCGGTAATGTGGATTTGGTACTCATCGGCGAGCGTCCGAAAATCATGGCGTATGTGCCAGAGATTCGTGCAAGCGTGGCGGGGATCCTTGGAATCGAGGCCTCCCAGGTGGGTATTAAAGCGACCACGAACGAGGGGATGGACGCCTTAGGGCAGGGCAAGGGCCTAGCGGTTCAGGCCATTTGCCTTATTTATAGGGTATAAATGGGGGTAAATAGGCGTTTTTTAGGCTTTCAGGCTTGTCAAAGCGGCCGAAAATCTAAAGACTGAACAACCCCTCTCACGGAGGGTAACGCTATGGAACAGACCCTCATCATTTTAAAGCCCGACTGCATGGAACTCCGCCTTTGCGGGACCGTCTTGGCTCGCTTTGAAGCCGCCGGCTTCAACGTCCAAGCCTGCAAGTTGGCCCAGTTGACCTCGGCCCAGCTCCGTGAGCACTACGCCCACGTGGCCGACAAGCCGTTCTACCCGGAAATTGAGGCCTTCATGTCCTCCCGTCCGGTCATCATCGCTGTCCTCAGCGGCGATAACGTCATCACCCGCGTCCGCGAACTCTTGGGCCCGACGAACTCTAAGGTCGCCCCGAAGGGCACGATCCGTGGTGATTTCGGAACCGAGATGATGCGTAATATTTGCCACGCTTCGGATAGCCCCGAAGCCGCCGCCGCCGAGATTAGTCGCTTCTTCCGTACGGAAGAGGTTTTCGCTCCGTCCGCCGTTCGCATTTAATTTTCCCTGGATCGTATCGTTGGGCAGCCCACCGGCTTCGGCTTGGTGGGCTGTTTCTTTGGTGGCGGTCACGAGGCTTGCCCGACGGGGTTGGAAGGGTAGTTTGGCGTCGTGACGATTCACTGCCCCGCGTGTGGCCTGCCGATTTTGCCAACGGAGATTACCCCTGCCGGGGACTTAGCGTATTGCCGTCTTTGTGAGCGTACCGCTACCGTCGACGCCTGCCGTGCAGCGAAACCTTTAGCGCAGCGCCCAGTATCGTCCGAGACCCCGCCTAAGGGCCTCCAGTTGACCGAAAACCTGTCGGGTTTCCACGTCGTGCTCTCGACCGCAAGTTGGGTCGCGTTGATTCTTTGGCCGTTTATGTTGGTCTGGGCCGGTGGGTCGCTCGGCGGCATTTACGGCAGGCAGATCAAGTCTGGGGAGTTCAATTGGATCCTCTCGCTTTTCGGCCTCCCGTTCCTAGCTGGCACCGTCATCCTTTTCGGTGTCGCCTTCATGTCGACCTTTGGCCGGGTCATCGTCGAGTCCGGCCAAGATGGGCTCCTGCGTATCCGCAAAGGTGGCCTTGGGCTTTATTGGACGAAGTCAGCGGCATGGATGGACGTCGTTTCGGCCGAAGTGGTAGAGGAGACCAGGCGTCGAAAAGGTAGTTATACCATCAGCTATGCGTGCGTCTTGAAGAAGCGGCAAGGGGATCCCCTTAAGATTGATACTGGCGCAGACCGGGAGCAGGCGGCTTGGCTGGCCCGCTACATGGCGGGACGAATTTATCTGCGCCGATGACTTCCCCGTTGCCCTTGGGCGGGTGAATTGGGCAAAGTCGGCCCATGCTGGATCCTAAGTTCCTTCGCGAAAACATCGACCTCGTCCGCAAGGGCATCGCCCGGAAGAAATTCCAAGTCGACCTCGACGCCGTTTTGGCCGCCGATGAAGCTCGCCGCCATGCGGTGGCCGAATTCGAAGTCGCTCGTTCCGCCCAGAACGCCGCGAACAAAGAGATGGCCGCTTTGCCGAAGGGCTCGCCCGAGTTCCAGGCTAAGGTGGTCGAGATGAAAACGGCCTCCGCCAAGGTGAAGGAGCTGGAGAAGAAAGTTTCGGAGGTCGAAGAGCAGATGAAAGCCGTCGCCCTTTCCGTCCCGAATATCCCACACGATTCTGTACCCGAAGGCCGCACCGAAGCCGACAATCAGGTCGTCGCTACCTGGGGCGACCCCGCCCAGCTGGTTTCCGCCGCCGCTAAGGCACACTGGGATATCGCTTGGTTCAATAAGGCTATCGATTTCGAGCGCGGCGTGAAGGTCACCGGCGCAGGCTTCCCGTTCTACGTCGGCGACATGGCCCGCCTCGTTCGCGCTCTCATCCAATACTTCCTCGAGGAGGCTGGCAGCAACGGGTATACCGAAGTCCACGCCCCCTTGATGGTGAACGCCGCCAGCGCGACTGCCACCGGCCAGCTGCCGGACAAAGAAGGCCAGATGTATCATGCGCAGACGGATGATTTCTATATGATCCCGACGGCGGAGGTGCCGGTGACGAATTTCTTCCGCGACGAGATCCTCGATGAGGCCTCCTTGCCGATGAAGCGTTGCGGTTACACGCCGTGCTTCCGTCGCGAAGCTGGTAGCTGGGGCGCGCACGTGCGTGGCCTCAATCGCTTGCACCAGTTCGATAAGGTCGAACTCGTGAAGTGGGTCCACCCCGACCAATCCTTTGCTGAACTCGAGCTCCTCCGCGGTGACGCCGAGCGCTTGCTGCAGAAACTGAATCTCCCTTACCGCGTGCTTTTGATCTGCGCGGGCGACATCGGTTTCTCGCACAGCAAGCAGTACGACCTCGAAGTCTGGGCTGGTGGCCAGAAGCGCTGGCTCGAGGTTTCGAGCTGCTCCAACTTCACCGACTTCCAGGCCCGCCGCGCGGGCATACGCTTCCGTCCAAAGGATGGGAAACCCGAGTTCGTCCACACCCTCAACGGCTCTGGCCTCGGCTTGCCGCGCGTGCTGGCGGCGATCCTCGAGAATAACCTCCAGCCCGACGGCACCGTGCGCGTCCCCGAGGCCTTGCGTCGCTGGTACGGTAAGGAAACCTTGTCGTTCTAAGGTCGCTTTAGGTTGGCAGGGCAGGGCGGTCGGCTATGTTTGTTTCGTGAGCCCGGTTCTTCCCTCCATCCCTGCTATGCGCGCGGCCGTCGCGAGTTGGCCGCGTTTAGCGTTGGGCGGACTTTTGCCGACAGAGCTTGTGGGCGTCGCCGTGTCCGGTGGCGCTGATTCCGTCTACCTCTTGCTGGCCTTGTGGGCGGACGAAACCTTACGTCCACGGTTACGCGTCCTCCACTTCAACCACCGCGTGCGGGGCGAAGCGTCCGAGGGCGATGCGCGCTTCGTGCAGGCCCTGTGCGCGGCCCTGGACGTCCCTTGCGTCGTCGGTGAGCGGGGTGCAGTCGGGCTCGCCTCCGAAGCCGAGCTGCGTGCGGCCCGCTTGGACTTCTTTGCGCAGCAACGCGCGGCACAAGGCCTGCGGGTGATCGCCACCGCCCATCATTTGGATGACGTCGCTGAAACCATGCTCATGCGCTTGGCGCGTGGGGCTGGCCTCGCCGGCTTAGCGGCTCCGCGGGAATGGCAGGTATTCCGCGCTGGTCACGTCCACTGGCGACCGCTGATCGGGGCACGGCTGACGAAGGCCGATCTCCTCACGGCTTTATCCACTGGGGCGATTCCCTGGCACGAAGATGCGACCAACCAGCAACCCGTCGCGGTCCGTAATCGGGTCCGTGCGTGGGTCGGGCAGGGTGGGACGGAAGCTTTGGGGCCAACGTTTACCCAAGGCTTTGGCGCATCTGCCCGCCACCTCGATGATGCGCATACGGCCCTCTTGGCTTGGGCCGATGAGCTTGGCTGCACCGTCCAGCCCGATGGCTCCGTCGGTACCGCTGCCTTGCGCGGCCGCCCGGCTGCTTTGGCTCACGCCGTTTTAAGCCGTTTCCTCTTCGAGCAAGGGTTGTCGTCGGCCAGTGGTCCGTCCCTCGAGCCGCTGGTCGCCGCGCTCGTCAGTGCCCGCGACGCGCAGTCGACTTTATTGGCCCGGCTCGTGGTCCATAAGGGCGGTCGGCTCTTTTTGCCAAAGCAGGGGGCGGTCGCCTTTGGGCCATTGTTACGTCCGTTGGTACTGGGACAACTCGACGACGAGAGCGGCCTCTTGGCAGAAAGAGTAGACGTAGACGATGCCCTCTGGGCAAAGTTGTCTCGGGGGGACATCTCCGCTGACTCAGTCGCCTACCTAAATGTCCCGCAGGGTATGGACGTGGCTTGGCGCGGCCGCATGGAGGGCGACCGCTACCAGCCCTTAGGCTCGCCCGGTTCGGCCAAGCTCTCGGATCTGCTCATTAACCGAAAAATCCCCGCGGAACAGAGGGAATCACTCCCCGTGGTACTAGTTGATAATACAATTCAATGGGTTCCCGGTCAGCCGCCGGCGCACTCCGCCCGTTTGGTTGGACCGCAGAAGGGGGCTCTCCGGTTGACTTGGCTTAGCCCCTGCTTAAGTTCAGACCTCCCCCGATGAGCCAAGATAACAACGAGGATGATAAGAACGGTAACCGCGTAAACGGACGATCTCTGATGGTCTGGGTCGTTCTGATTGCGGCGGTCGCCCTGCTCGTAAACTACAGCGCCCCCAGTGCTGCCCATGTCCAGAAACTGGGCGTCACCCAAGTGCTTTCCTATGCCAAGGAAGGCAAACTGAAGACCCTCAATGTAAAGCCGGACCCAACGGCGGGTTCCGACAGTTGGTATCAGGTCGAAGGCGAACTCCTGGTCAAAAATGAAGCCGCGGATGAAAAGTCGCGCTTTATCTCCGCGGGTCGCCTGACCGAGAAAGAATTCGAAGCCCTGCGTGCCTCTGTCCCCAAGGAGAACTTCAAGGAGTCTCCGGCGCAGACAGGCCTGACCATGTTCCTGTACAACGTCCTGCCCACCTTGCTGGTGTCGGGGGTGATCTTGTTCTTCATGTATCGTTTCCTGAAGAGCTCCCAGAAGGGCGCGATGCAGTTCGCCAAGAGCCGGGCTCGCTTGAACTCCACGGACCGCGAAACGACGACTTTTAAGGACGTCGCTGGCTGCGATGAGTCGAAGGAAGAGGTTAAGGAAATCGTCGATTTTCTCCGCGAGCCTAAGCGCTTCACCAAGATGGGTGCCTCGATTCCGAAAGGGATTCTCATGGTCGGCCCGCCTGGTACAGGTAAGACGCTCCTTGCCCGCGCTGTCGCCGGCGAGGCCAAGGTTCCGTTCCTCAGCATCAGCGGCTCGGACTTCGTTGAGATGTTTGTCGGCGTCGGTGCTGCCCGCGTCCGCGACACGTTTGAACAAGCCCGCAAGCTCGCTCCCTGCATCATCTTCATTGACGAAATCGACGCCGTCGGTCGTCAGCGCGGGGCTGGCTTGGGCGGCGGGAATGATGAGCGCGAGCAGACCCTCAACTCCTTGCTCGTCGAGATGGATGGCTTTGATGGCCAAGCGGGCGTGATTGTGATCGCCGCGACCAACCGCGCCGACGTCCTCGATGCCGCCTTGCTCCGCCCGGGCCGTTTCGACCGCCAAGTCTTCGTCGACCTGCCCGACCTCCGCGGCCGTGAGGCCGTGTTGACGGTACACGCTAAGCGTTTCCAGATGGCGCCCTCCGTCGACTTGCAGCGCATCGCCCGCATTACCACGGGGATGTCGGGTGCCGACCTCGCCAACCTGCTTAATGAAGCCGCGCTTCATGCCGGCCGCCGTAATCGCGACAAGGTGGAGATGTGCGACGTCGAAGAAGCCCGCGATAAGATCGCGCATGGCCGCGAGCGCCGCAAGGGTGCCGACCAGGAAGACCTCCGTAAGACGGCTTACCATGAAGCCGGCCACGCCCTCGTGCAGGCCGTGCTCGATGACGGCACTCTGCCGGTCCACAAGGTCACCATTATTCCGCGTGGTCGTGCCCTCGGTATGGCCATGTTCATGCCCACCAAGGATTCCTTCGGTAGTTCGAAGACCTGGCTGACCCGCTTCATCTGTACCGCGATGGCTGGCCGTGTCGGCGAGCGTGTTATCACGGGCGATATTTCGAGTGGTGCCTCGCAGGACATTAAGCAGGCCACCCGGATGGCCCGCCAGATGGTCTGTGACTGGGGGATGAGCGACCTCGGCCCCATTTCCTACAACGAAAACACGGACACCGTCTTCCTGGGTCGCGAGATTTCGCGCACCCAAGGCCACAGCGATGAAACCGCCCGCCGTATCGACGTGGCCGTTGCCCAGATCGTCAACGAGCAGTTCGCCATGGCGGAGAAAATCATCGCTGAACACGGTGAAGCCCATCGCAAGATTGCGGAAGCCCTCTTGGAGCACGAGACGCTGGATGGCATTCATGTCATGGAAATCCTTAAGACCGGGGCGATTCAGACCCCTGTGGTCGGCAGTCCGGTGGCCAATCCTGTCCGTGAGGCCAGCCCCGCAGGCCCGGTGCCAGAAACCGGCACGCAGTCTTCGCCGAGTCCTGCTTGAGGTTTGCCCTTGGGCTTTAAAGCGGGTTAGCGTCCTTGCATGGTTCTAGGGCTCACTGGTGGCATTGGTTGCGGCAAGTCCGCAGCCTTAGCCATGTTTGCGCGCCTAGGCTTTAAGGTCGTCGATGCTGACCAACTGGCACGCTCGGTTCTGGTTCGCCCTGAAATAGTCCAACAGCTCGTGGCGCGCTGGGGTCGGGAAGCACTGGGTGCGGACGGATTACCTGATCGGGCGTGGATTGGCCGCAAAGTGTTTGGCGCCCCCGCTGAGCTCGCCTTCCTCGAAGGCCTGGTGCATCCGGAGGTGGCTCGGCTCCGCCAAGCCGCGGTGGCCGATACGACGCGGCATCATGTGGTCGAAATCCCTTTGCTTTTTGAGAAAGGATTGGAGGCCGAGTATGCTTGTGTCGTTTGTGTGGCTTGCTCGGATGACGTTCGTTTGACTCGTTTGGAGGCCAGAGGCCTTTCGCGGTCGGACGCCCAAGTGAGGATTAATTCGCAAATGCCTCTAGTTCATAAGTTTGCAAAATCTAATCATGTCCTTTGGAACGATGGAGACTTGTCCGCCCTGGAGGCGCAGGTGAGGCGATTAGTGGCTCAGCTCACGGCCGCCGAAAAGTCCACTATTTGACCGCTTTTGCGATTGCCGAGGAGGGGGTGGGATTTAGGTTTCAAGGCTCTCGTGTAGCTCCCGCCCCAAGGAGCAGCACTTATCACCCCACCTTCCGCCAAGGATACCCCCACTGTGACGACCGCCGACGATTTCGTCATCCAATTCATTCAGGACAAAGCCCTCGTAACCGCGGGCGACGTCGCCGAGGCCCGTGCGGCCGTGGCTGCGACCCCGGATGGCAACCCCGATACGCTCGCCTTGGCTAACCTCGTCGAGAACGGCAAGGTTACCTGGGCGAAGATTACCGAAGCCCTCGGTATCGAGTTCGATATGGAAGTCGTCGACCTTTCGCAGGTTTCCCCGGCCGATGAATTATTGAAGCTTATTAGCCGCGACCAAGCGGAGCGTTCCAATATCCTGCCGTTGCAGATGGATGGGGTGGAACTGCTCGTCGCTATCGCTGACCCGCTCGATACCGAAAGCCTCGATTCCCTGGCGCGCGTCCTCAAGCTCACGCTTAATCCGAAACTCGCGCCACCGGACGAACTCCGGACCGCCATTGCCCGCTGCTATAGTGGCGGTCAGGTCAGCGTTTCCTACGAGGAAGTCTTCGGTAAAGCCTCGGAAGACGGCCTGTCCGTCGAGCTCCCGCAGGGTGGGGAAGCCAAGGAAGACGACGCGCCGATCATCCGTTACGTCAACTCCCTCATCGTCGACGCCATCCGCCGCAAGGCTTCGGATATTCACTTGGAGCCCTTGGAAAAGCGGTTCCGCGTGCGTTTCCGCATCGACGG
>CAIYAN010000301.1 GCA_903924185.1 uncultured Opitutia bacterium
CTCGGGTCGAGTGGTGGAAATCTCCAGGAATGTCCCGGGCTGTTCCACGACTTCGTAGCGCATCTTAAACAAGGAGCCCTTGGAGGGCTTCATGATCACTTCTTCATCAGAGAGGCCCGTCTGCGATACTGGGCACCAGTTAACCATCCGTTTGCCGCGATAGACATAGCCCCGCTCGTAGAGCGTGACGAAAGCCTGCAGGACTGCCTCCGAGTAACCAGCATCCAGCGTGTGTACTTTGCGATCCCAGTCACACGAGGCGCCGAGCTTACGGAGCTGATTCAGGATGATGCCGCCGTGCTTGTCGCGCCATTCGGACGCGACCTCAATGAACTTCTCGCGACCAAGGTCGTGGCGGGTCTTGCCATGGTTTTGGCGAAGATCCTTTTCGACGCGCGACTGCGTCGCGATGCCGGCGTGGTCGGTCCCTGGGAGCCAGAGGGCGGATTTACCTTCTTGGCGCGCGCGGCGCACCATGATGTCCTGTAAGGTATTATTCAGGAGGTGCCCCATGTGCAGAACGCCGGTCACATTGGGTGGCGGAATCATGACCGCAAATGACTGACGGGTCGGGTCGACCTTGCCGGCAAAGCAGCCGGCGGCGACCCAGCGGTCGTACCATTGTTGTTCGACCCCTTGGGGGTCGTAGGACTTGGGAATTTCGGCCATCGGGAAGGGTGATGATTAGAGAGGAACTTGGGGGTTGAAAAGAGCGGATTGGTCACTCATCAAAGATGCAAGCTAGGCCCCATGCAATGGGTGCCGACGAATCCCGCCAGGTCCGGAAGGAAGCAACGGCAGTCTGGTTCCCCGTGTGCCGTGGTCAGCCTAGCCCCTTTAACTTTTAAGCCCTTAAACTGGGCACTTAGTTTGCCTGCGCCGGCTTAATGACGGAAACAAATTCTAAAACAAGAAAGGGTGCGAATTGCACCCTTTCGTTCGTTAAGGCAGCCGGCCGAACTTAGAGCGAGTGGATACTCGACTTCGACACAGCCATGGCAGCTTCCTTAAAGGATTCGCTGATGGTCGGGTGGGCGAAGCAAGTCCGCGCGATGTCTTCGGCGCTGGCGCCGTATTCCATGTGCGCACAAGCCGCGGCGATCATTTCGGAACCGCCTCGGGCGACAATCTGCACGCCAAGTACCTTATCAGTCTTAGCGTCGGCGATCACCTTTACAAAACCAGTGGTGGCGTCGGTGGCGATAGCACGACCGTTGCCAGCGAGTTGGAACTTACCGACCTTGACCTCGATATTCTTGGCCTTGGCTTCCGACTCCAGCATGCCGACGCCCGCAATTTCGGGGTCGGTATAAATGACACCAGGGATGATGTTGTAATTCACGTGACCAGCCTTGCCGGCGATGATTTCCGCCGCCGCCACGCCTTCTTCTTCGGCCTTGTGGGCAAGCATCGGACCCGTGACCACGTCACCAATGGCGTAAACGCCTGGGAGGTTAGTGCGGAAATGGTCGTCGATGACAACGCGGCCGCGCTCATCGAGTTTGAGGCCAGCTTCCGCGGCACCGAGACCTTGCGTGTTCGCCTTACGACCAACGGCGACGAGGATCTTGTCGGCTGGGAATTCAAGAGGCTTACCATCGCGTTCCGCCGTCAGGGCCAAGCCACCCGCGCTTTTCTTGACGCCGGTTACCTTCGCACCGAGCTCGAACTTGATGCCTTGCTTTTCGAAAGCCTGCTGGGCGACCTTGGCGACGTCTTCATCATAAGCTGGTCCACCAATGGAGGAGAGCATTTCCACGACCGTGACTTGGGCGCCGAGGCGGGCCCAGACGGAGCCGAGCTCCAGGCCGATGGCACCAGAACCAACGACCACCATCTTTTCGGGGACGCTCTTGAGGGCGATGCCGTGGTCGGATGAAATAACGCTTTCGCCATCAAACTTCATGAACGGCAGCTCGACGATGGACGAACCGGTGGCGATGATGATGTTCTTGGTTTCGAGCGTGCGTTCGCCAGCCGTGCTGCGGACGAGGACCTTACCGGGCTGCTTGTCGAGGCGGCCGAGGCCTTGGACGATTTCGATGCCGCGCTTGGAGACGAGGAACTTCACACCCTGATTGAGCTGGGAGACGACCTTGTCTTTATTGGCCATCATCGCGGGCACATCGATGGTCACCTTCTCGCCGCCGACGAGTCCGTGCTTCTTACCATGAGTGACCTGATGGAAGACTTCGGTCGAATGCAGGAGGGCCTTGGAAGGGATACAGCCGACATTCAAGCAGGTGCCGCCGAGAACGGGGTCCTTTTCGACTAGGGCTACCTTGAGGCCGAGTTGGGCGGCTTTAATGGCGGCGACATAACCGCCGGGGCCGGAACCGATGACAACGAGATCGAGTTGAGACATTGAGGTGTAGAAAAAGGAATTAGGCTCCGAAGAGCAGGGTGTGGGGCTCTTCGATGTACTGACGCACCTTGACGAGGAACGTCACGGCTTCTTTGCCATCGATGATGCGGTGGTCGTACGAGAGGGCGAGGTACATGATCGGACGGATGACGACCTGGCCATTTTCAGCGACCGGGCGCTCGACGATATTATGGAGCCCCATGATGGCGGCCTGCGGATGATTGAGAATCGGCGTGGACAACATCGAACCATATATGCCTCCGTTAGAGATGGTGAAGACTCCGCCTTGTAGTTCGGGTAGCTGAATCTTGCCGTCGCGGGCGCGCTTACCGTAGTCGGTAATAGCCTTCTCGATTCCCGCGAAGCTGAGAGCATCACAATCGCGGACAACCGGGACCATCAGGCCCTTTTCGGTGCCCACGGCTACGCCGATATCATAGAAGTTATTTTCGACGATATCTTCACCGTCGAGCTGCGCATTGACTGCCCGCACATCCTTGAGCGCTTGGACCGCCGCCTTCACGAAGAA
>CAIYAN010000302.1 GCA_903924185.1 uncultured Opitutia bacterium
ACCGCAAGATCGCCTTGGAATAGCGAGTCCGTGACCTTGCCCGCGAAGGCATTCTCATCTGGCGCCATTGCATCCAGGTGCAGGCATTCGGGGCGGATGCAGACGACGAGCGTTGCACCGACCGCTGGCGGCTGCGCCGGCTGGGAGAGTGCCCCGCGCACTTCACCTAGAGCAGTGCTCGCGATGAATTCGCCCGCGGCCGCATGCACGACCGTCCCTGGAAAAAGATTGGCTGAACCCAGGAAGGTAGCAGTCCAACTGTCGACCGGCCGACGATACACGTCAATGGGTGCACCTGACTGGATAATCTTGCCCTGCCGCATCACACCCAACTGATCCGCCATCGCCAGCGCGTCCTTCTGGTCATGGAGTACGCAGATGACCGTCAAGCCCTGCGAGCGAACGAGCGCTCGCAGCCGATCACGGAGTTCTATGCGCGCCGCGGCATCGAGATTACTCAGAGGCTCGTCGAGCAGGAGTAGTTTCGGCTTCGCGGCTAAGGCCCGGGCCAAGGCGATGCGTTGCTGCTGGCCGCCGGAAAGTTCCTGTGGGCGACGCATAGCCCAAGCCTCCGCCCCGACGGCCGTCAGCGCCTCGAGGGCATGGGTCCGGATTGCCGACTCCGTTAAACCCAAGGCCTCCAGGCCAAAAGCGACGTTCTCGAGGGCCGTCAGGTGCGGAAATAAAGCGTAGTTCTGGAAGACCATCGCCGTCGCCCGGTCACGCGGGTCGAGGGCCTTGAGGTCCTTGCCACCCAGGAGGGCCCGGCCACCGTCGGACTCCGACTGACCAGCCAAGATTTTAAGCAACGTTGTCTTACCGCTCCCCGAAGGGCCCACGAGGCAGTAGAGCGTCCCAGCCTCAACGGAGAGGTCGACGCCGCTCAGGACCTCGGCAGAACCAAGGCGCCGACGCAGACCAGTGACACGAACGGAAAGCACGCCCCCATTAGTCGGAAGTCTGGCCTCGGCGCAAGCGCCAGCGGCACGAGGGCTGGGCAAACCCAGATTTCCACCCCACCCGCTGAGTATTGAGCCAAGAATTGTGCATAAAAACCCTCCTCGAGACGCTTGCCTCCGCTCCCTTTTGTGCCAAGTTAACACTTCCCATGGCTCACGACGACGAAGACGAGGACGAGAAGACCCCCGCAGCTCCCAAGGAAGCTTCGCCCAGCGCGATGCTTATCCAGAAGAAGTTCCTGGAACAGCGTAAGCTCTTCCTCTGGGGCGCCGTCGACGATGCCTCCGCCAAGGACATCGTGGAGAAGCTCCTCTACCTGGAGACCTCGGATCCCGGTAAGGATATCACTTTCTATATCAACACCCCGGGCGGCTCGATCACCGCGGGCATGGCTGTCTACGACACCATCCGCCTCATCAGCTCGCCCGTCACGGTCGTCGTGACCGGCATGGCCGCCTCGATGGGCTCAATCCTCCTCCAAGCCCCCAAGGGCAAAGGTAAGCGCCTCGTCTTCCCGCACGCCCGCGTGATGATTCACCAGCCCCTCATCATGGGCCGCATCCAAGCCCCAGCCGTGGACATCCACATCCAAGCCCTGGAAATGGAACGTCTCCGCTCAGAACTGAACGAAATCCTTGCGAAGGCCTCGAAGCAAAAGATTGAAAAAGTCACCAAGGACACCGACCGCGACTTCTACATGACCGCCGAGGAGGCCATCGAGTATGGCCTCGCCGACGAGATCGTGAAGAAGCTCTAAGCCGAACCAGCCGTGGGCATCGGTGACCGAGCCTACATGCGCGACAGCACGCCGGAACGCCGGCAGCTGACCGCGACGGCTTGGACGCTCGGGGTGCTACTGACCTTCGGCATCCTCGGCCTCATCGACTGGAGCACGCGCTTCAAGGGCTACAACTTCCTAGAGCCACTGGAGTTAAACAATGCCGCCCCCCAAGCGTGGCAATGGCTGACCTATGCGCTGGTCCATGGCGGGCCTTGGCATTTCTTAATGAACGCCTTCGGGCTCTGGTGGCTCGGCAACCTCGTCGAAGAAAGCTACGGCCGCCGCGCCTATCTACAGACCCTCCTCGGCGGAGTCCTCCTTGGCGCCATCGTCTGGTGGCTCACGGGAATCGGCGGGCCACGCAGTAATGTGCACCTTCTGGGTATCTCTGGCGGCGTCTACGCGTTGATGGTCGTCGCCCTGCTCGACCGACTGGAGAATACCATCTCGTTGCTGATTCTTTTCTTCCCGGTGAACATCAAGGCCCGCTGGGTCCTTATTTTCTCCACCAGCCTCGCGACGCTCGGCTGGATTTTCCTCGAACTCCCCAGCCGGCATGAGTGGACCTTCTGGAATCCCGCCTGGCCGATGAACCCCGAGCAAGCCATCGCCCATTCGGCCCATTTAGGCGGTTTATTTTCAGGTTGGCTCATGTGGCGCTGGTTGGGACGGACAATTCCTGAGGCCGGCGGCGCTTACGTTGTACAAAGCCAGCCCATGCCCGCATCCCCTGAGGCCTACCACCCCGAAACAGCCACCAAAAGCTCCGCCACAGGACTTTCGCGGGGTCAAGCCCGGGCGGAGCTCGACCACTTGCTGGATAAGATCTCCGAGAAGGGTTTCGGCTCGCTCACGGAGAGCGAGAAACGCAAACTTGAAGAACTCAGCGCCCGCCTCCGCTGAATACCCCCACTATGCGATTCCTTCCCCCGTCTTTGCTGGTCTTGCTGTCGGCTGCCGCCTTCGGTCAGACGACCCAGAACTACACGACCACGGAGCTCATGCAGAACGAGACCCGCGCGACCGTCGCGTTACTCGAGAAGCTCCACATCAGCAAAAAGGAGATGTCGTCGATCGATACCAACGAAGTCATCAAGACTTACTTCGAAAGCCTCGACCCGGCGAAAATGTACTTCACGCAGAAGGAAGTCGATGAGTTCACCGCCCGCTACGCCAAGAGCCTCGATCTCTATTTACAGCGCGGCAACTTGACGCCGGCGTTTGAAATCTACAAGGCCTTCAAAGCCAAGGTCGCCCTACGCACGGACGAAGCCCTTGCGGCCCTCAACCAACCAATCGACCTCAGCCAACCCGGCGTCTTCCCGACCGACCGCCGGAAAGGCAGCTGGCCAGCCAGCGATGCCGATGCCGATGACCTCTGGGCTCGGCGCCTCCGCCTCGATATCCTCTCCGAACTACTCGGTGAAGATAAGCAAGGCACCGCCGCTGGCCCCAAAGCCAAGCCTTCGCATGAGACGACGGCCCCGGTTATCACGCCCGAGAAGGTCAAGGAAGCCGTCGCCCGCTTGAAGAAGCGTTACGAAAAGATTCGCGTCTATCTCACGTTTGACCCGCAGGAAGTCGAAGAGCTTTTCCTCAACGCCTACTCCACGCAGTACGATCCACACTCGATCTTCTTCTCCCAGCAGTCGCTCGAGGAGTTCGAGATCGCGATGCGTAACTCGCTGTGCGGCATCGGTGCCACCCTGTCGGACGAAGATGGCTACTGCACCATCAAGGAAGTACTCCCAGGCGGCCCGCTTGACCTCTCCGGCCAAGTGAAAACGGGGGACCGCATCATCGCCGTCGGCCAAGGCGAAGCGGGCGAAATGGATGACATCGTCGGCCTCCGCCTGCAGAAGGCGATCAGCCGTATCCGTGGCAAGCAAGGCACCACCGTCAAACTGCTCATCGATACCGCCGGCGTCCGTAAGACGGTCGCCCTTAAGCGCGATCAAATCAAACTCGTCGGACAGATGGCTTCCGCCCGTTGCTTCGAGGCCCCCAACGGCAACGGCAATGTAACCGTCGGCGTCATCGATCTCCCCGCCTTCTACGGCAAGAACCCCGACGGCACGGGCTCCAGCCCGACTAAGGACGTCGAACAGCTGATCGAGAAGATGAAGAAACTCGGCGTTAAGGCCCTCATCATGGACCTCCGCAAAAACGGGGGCGGCCTGCTGACTGAAGCCGTCGATCTCTCTGGCTTATTCATTCCTAAGGGTTCCATTCTCCAGGTCCGCGACAGCCAAGGTCGGATCGAAGACTACCGTGACGAAAATGAGAAGGTCTCCTGGAATGGACCACTCATCGTACTCACGTCCAAGCTCTCCGCTTCCGCATCGGAAATCTTCTGCGGCGCCATGAAAGACCATAACCGCGCCCTCATCGTTGGCGACACGACAACCCACGGTAAAGGCTCGGTCCAAAATATCATCGAATTGAACCGTGTCTTCCGCGGGCTCGACGTGAAGTCCGCCGTCAAGGTGACCATCCAAAAATGGTATGCCCCCAGCGGTTCCTCCATCCAACTCAAGGGCGTCCCAGCCGATATCGTCGTGCCGTCCGTCTTCTCGGTTCTACCCGTGGCAGAATCCGACCTAGAGCGTCCGTTGGCGTGGGACTCCATTCCGCCCTCCCTCACGAAAACCGACGAAGGCGATTGGCTGAAGGCCAAACTTTCCGACGGCCTAGTCAAACTACTGGGTGAGGCTTCCGCTAAGCGTCAGGCCGAAATGCCAGAGTTCCTCACGCTGACCCACTCCATCGAGTGGACCAAGAGCCGTCAGCTCCGCAAGGAAGTCTCCCTCTCACTGGAACAGCGCCGCCAAGAGCGGAGCGATGACCTCGTCTTCCGTGAGCAGGTGCGGAAGGAACTCTCCCTGCTAACAGCCAAAGCGATCAAGGCCACCGATGTGAAACTGGACGCCGCCCTCGAGCAGGAGAAAAAAGAAGGGGCCGAGTGGACTAGTAAGTCGAAGCGTATGTCGCGCGTCCGCGACCCACTCGAAGACGAAGACTGGCCTGACTACGATATCCAGCTCCAGGAAGCGGTCCGGATTGCGGCCGACTGGACCAAGGCCCTCGGCGCCAAGCCAGCCGAGACCACCAAATAAGCCCACGAAGCCCCGCCACCGCGGGGCTTTTTCTTGGCTCAGACCCTCCTGACCACCAACTTGTGGGCATGGACCTAGCCTTGTTTGCCGTCGCCGCTCTTACCCTGATTGGACTCGTCGTCGCCTTCGCTCGCCAGCGCGTCTCCGGCCACCGGTCGCGCATCCACGGCCAGGTTAATGGCAAATCTATCCGACTGCATATCCTGAATAATGGCCGCGGCATGAGCGTAGCGATCAGTGAATACGGCGCCACCCTCACTTCCGTCCGCGTACCCGACCGCCGGGGCGAAGTCGGCGAGGTCACCTTGGGTCACGACCACGTCGATGGCTACGTCCACCACAACGCCTACCTCGGCAGCACCGTCGGTCGCTACGCCAACCGTCTCCGCGCCGGCCGTTTTACCATCGACGGACAGGACTTCCAGGTAACCCAAAATAATAACGGCCAACACCTCCACGGCGGCGTCCACGCCATGCACACGCAAGTCTGGTCCGCGGAGGTCCTGTCCGTCAGCGGGGCCACCGCCGTTCGCTTCACCCACCTCAGCCCAGCGGGCGACGAAGGCTACCCCGGAAACCTCACGGTCGCGGTCACCTACACCCTGCCCCACGACTCCAACGAACTGCGTATCGACTTCGCCGGAGCGACGGATGCGCCGACGCTGTGCAACCTAACGAACCACGCGTTCTTCAACCTCGCCGGCAAGGGGGACATCCTTGATCACACGCTGACGATTCCAGCGGAACGCTTCATCCCGACCGACGCCACGTTGATTGCGACGGGCGAACGTGCCACCGTTGAGGGCACGCCCTTCGACTTCCGCCACGCGCGTCGCATCGGCCAAGATATTAACGCCGAGCACCGCCAACTCCGCTTGGCCGGCGGCTACGACCATTGCTTCGACCTCGGCAGCCCCGCCGGCCTCCGCCTCGCTGCCCGCGTCACGGAAGCTAGTTCTGGACGTTCGCTGGAAGTCCTCACCGACGCCCCGGGGATTCAGTTCTACGCCGGTAATTTTCTCGATGGCTCGATCACTGGCCGAGCAGAACGAAAGTTTAGTTACCGCCACGGCTTCTGCCTCGAGCCGGGACTCTTCCCCGACTCACCTAATCAAACGTCCTTCCACCATGCCGGCTATCCCCCTGGCGTGTTGCGCCCAGGCGAGCACTACCGCCAACGGATGATTTATCGTTTTGGTCGCTGAAGCCATGGCCCCAGCCGCGGCCATGGACGGGCGTCTAGGGAATGAGTATTAGAGTCTAGATATTGTTTTTAATGTGAGACGGCTATGCTGAAGGGGGTGAAAGCCACCCTCTTCCTTCTCCTCACCGCCGCGACCTCCACGCATCCGCTCGAACTCCCGAGCAACCCAGCTCCCACCATAACGGAGACCCCACCTGGGCTCGGCCCCGATGACCTTGAGCAACGCTTGTCTGATGAAGACGGGGACGGCCTGACGCTAGTCGAGGAGTTGCTCGCCGGGACCGACCCGACGAACGCAGATACCGACGGCGATGGCTATTCGGATCGCGAAGAGCTCCTGCTCGGGACCGACCCCACCAACCCCAACGACCCGCCGCGCCCTAAACTGGCACCCGGCCTGCCACCGCGCACGGTGCAACTCACCCGCCAATCGCTAAACCTTTTAAAGAATGGAGACTTTGCGGCGGCGCTCAAACTGTCTCGTTCAGCGGGGGCCGGTAGCGGTTACTTTGGCGGAGCGTTTAAATGGGACAACTTGGCTGCTGGGTCAGTCGCCGGCTGGAGTGCCTACCAAGGGACGCAGATCGAGGTATGGTCCAACCAGGGGAATCAGTTCATCGAGCTCGACGCCTCGAAGGGGCACTTCGGGATCAAACAGCGTCTCACTACTTTGCGCGCGGGAGGCTACCTCGTGCACTGGAACCAGTGCGGCCGCGGCTCCCCGCAGGCCGGCAAGAACGCCTACTGGGTCTCGGTGACTGACGCTACCGGCCAGACTATCGCACGCACCGATATCCCTGCGCAGTCCGCGGCTGGCTGGGGCATCGCCACGCTCGCCTTTAGCTTAACCGCTGAACAGGCCACGGCTGGCGTGACTGTGAACTTCGTGCCCGTCGCTAACACGACCTACGGGTGTTTGATTGATAACGTTTCCGTGGTCTCGGCTATGCTCGAGGTCGACGCCAACCGCGACGGCGTCATCTCCGCCGGCGAGGGACCGGCCGCTGGTAAGCCTTGGCGCCTGTGGATTAACGACGATCGCGACGCCGGCGACCACCAGTCGAATGATGCCGACGTCCCTGGACGCCCTCCGGTCGTCGAAAACACCTATGAGTCGGGTGGACCTAACAGCCCGCTCGTCACGGAGAAGACCTATAACAATTTCACGGAACCCGGCATCCAAGGCCAACGCGACTTGGTGGACCTCTTTCCGCTGAACCTTGCCATCGCGGAAGTCGTGCGCCTACTACCGACAACGGACGGCTACCGCTATCGCCTCCATCAGCCGGAGTTCGCCATCAACGTCGTGCTCACTTCCCTAACGCCAGTGGAGGCGAGGAAGATCCACACGACGCCCAATCTGAAGGCGTTCGGGGCAGACCTCGCCAGCGGCGTAGATAAGGCCGCCGTCCTGAATCTCGATTCGGCTGGCAACCTAGAACTACCCGGCGCTTGGGTGACGCGCATCGAGCAGTTAGGACATGGCGTTGTCTTGCTGGAAGGCCGCGGAGGCTCCCCCCGTCCGCTGGAACTACAGGTCACCAAGGGCGGCCAAGTTGTCGCCTCGATTCCCCTGAAGATTGCCGTGAGCAACATCACGGACATGTTCCGGCACATCGACCTGACCCGAATCTGTACCGATACTTCTGGCCGTAATCTCTTAACCCCACCCGGTGACGCCCGAGCGACGAACACGGGCTCTCCCAGCGGATTACCCGACGACGAAAGCTCGGACCAGTGGATTGTCTTCCTCCACGGCTACAACGTCGACTGCGATAGGGCGAAAGGCTGGCAGGCGGAGACCTTCAAGCGTCTCTATGCCATGGGCAGCAAGGCCCGCTTCGTGGGCGTGAGTTGGTACGGAGATACGGGGCTAGACTATCATAAAGGCGTCTTCAATGCCTTCCAAACGGGCGATGCCTTAAGCGGATCGCTGGGGTTTCTGGACTTTGGAAATACCACCCTCATTGGGCACAGCCTCGGCAACGTGGTGGCTTCGCACATGCTCCAGGAAAGCAAACTCATCCCGTATCGCTACCTCATGGTGAATGCCGCCGTCGCCGCGGAGGCTTATGGATACAATGATACAAAACAGTCCCAGGAAATGACCGAAGATTCATGGCGGCCGTATAACACCCGTCTCTTTGCCTCGGAGTGGCATACACTCCCCTTCCCAGCGGGAGATCGGCGTCAAAACATCACATGGCGAAGACGTTTTGAAGCGATTACCCAGGGAAGATACGCCATCAACTGCTACTCCACTGGAGATGAAGTGGCCCAGTGCCCTGTCACCATGACGAACGCGGGTATCTGGGAGGACATTTATCGCTTGGGGGATGGCGCATGGAAGACCCAAGAACTTATGAAGGGTAACTATAGCCTGCCCGCGTTGACGATGTCGGAGCGCCAAGGTGGGTGGGGGTTCAACGGCGATTGGGATACCAATAATGTTTGGGCCTGGCCACCCCTACGCCAAACGATGAGCCCAGAAGATACCGCAAAATACATAACCGATGAGTATTTAATCGCCCGACCCTTTTTCCGCCCTTTTGCGGAAGGATCTATGCACTACGGCGCAGGTATGCTGCACCAAACCGAATGGGCGTTGGACCGGAAAAACACTTGGTACAGCTTACTGGCGAGAGGTATTCCCGCGAGCACCTATGCCGCAGGTGGGATACCTTTGATTGTGACAGGCAATGAGAACACTGAACCTATCTTTAACTACAACTTAGAGAAAAAGGGTCGTTCTGCCGCCTGGCCGGAACAGGGGCATGTCAGCGAAGACACCAAACAGCGCTGGCTGCATAGCGACTTCAAGAACGCCGCACTGCCCTACGTCCATCCGTTCTTCACTTACATGATCGAACAAAGCCGATGAGAACTTCCTCCCTCGTGATCATGGTGCTCGCCAGCGCCTGCGCACTTTCAGGACACGCCGAAACCTATAAGGAGAAAAGCCAGCGACTGACCGCCTCCCCCAAGGAACTGACCATCCACGTTGTCGATGAAGACGGTAAGCCTTTAGCAGGCGCCCGCGGGGACAGCATCAGTTTCAATCCGAAAAATGGCCGACACGGTGGCGATGACTGGGTAGCCGATCTAAACGGCCGCTTTATCTGCAAAGACCCGCCTTACTTTTTCACCACGGATATGCGCGTCAGCTTAAGCAACAGCGAGGCGGCGGCCGGCTGGAAGTCTTACGACGTCACCATCACCCAATTTGACTTCCTCCGTTTCGAAGAGCCTAAACTCGCACTGAAAGTCACCCTCCCTTACGTACGCAAGCCCATCCCCCTAAAGGCGAAGCAAGAAGGCTTTAGTCACCGCCGCGTTAACGGGCCCAAAGACACGGAGCCAGCCGACCCGAGATTGCCTGACTTGGCTATCACCGAAGTGGGCTACGATGCCGAACTGCTTGAACTGATGCCACCCCTAGGACAAGGCAAGCACACGGACTTCACTATAAAGATTATCAGTGTTTTTCGCGGCTTTGAAGACGCGAACCTTGAGCGACGAGCAGTCGTAGATGTGAATCGAGGACTTGATACGTTGGATGAAGGTAAAGTGCGCTACGGCAACTGGACCCACTCCGTAACGTATCGATTCCCGAATAAGGGCGACGGTATCATCCTAAGTCCGCAGTTCTGGCCCTACTGTAAGTTAATGATGCCTCATAAAGCACCCGAGGATGGTTACAGCCCCGAGTTCACGCTCAAAGAGGAGGTGCGACAGGTGTACAAACTCACCAACCTCTCCAACTATCGCGACGAGATGAAGAACAACGGGATGTTCCTGCGTATCCGCACCCAACTGGACAAGGATGGCAATGTGGCGTCCGCCCACTATGCCAAGATTGTTTCGCCTCTGGTCACGCCGCTGAGCGCGGGCAACGTATTCAAGATCCTCTACAACCCGACGCCCAACGACCGCAACTTGGAGTACGACCTGAAGACCAACCTGCGCTGGCAGGAACTCCATCCCCTTTCGAAAGAACCACCCCCCTGGAGCTACGACGTGGACTCGAATTGAACATGGCCAAACAAAAGGGGCCGGCAATAGCCGGCCCCTTTTTTGTGACGGTGCTTGCGCTTAGCCCTGCTTGACGCGGGCGTCCTCGCGGGCCTGGGAGGCCGTGCTGTCCGCCCAGAGCTGCTGGGTGACCTTCAAGAGCACGTAAGCGCTCACAGCGAATACACCGG
>CAIYAN010000303.1 GCA_903924185.1 uncultured Opitutia bacterium
GAGTAAAGCAGGCCATTGCGGACGACGACCCCACGGTCAGCGCCGGCTTCGCGGGCAAACCCCAAGACCTTGAGGCCGATGACCGGGAAGACGCAGGGCATGAGGTTAAGCAGGGCGCCGCCACCGAAGGCCAGCAGGAGCCAGACCACGTAACCATGAGACTCATTGGTGGCCCGATATTCTTTGCCTGCGCTAATCGCACTGAGGGCCGCGATCACTTCGTCATCAGAAATCACTTCGGATAACAAAGCAGAAGGCGCGCCTTGTTTGAGAAAGACATTACACGGCACGCCGCTACGGCCGTACTTAGTGAGTTCGGCCGCGATGACCCCGTCTTTTTTAGTCCAATCCGCCTTCAGGAGAACCACGCCCTTGTCCGCCAAAGCGGCGGCGACGACATCGTGCTTGTAGACGCGTTTGTTAATCTGACAGGTCGCGCACCATTCGGCCGTGAAATCGATGTAGACCGTCTGGCCGGCAGCGAGCGCCTTGGCTTCGGCTGCAGGTGACCATGGGAGCCAGGCAGAGGTGCCCTTGGGCGTTTCCTTAGTGGTATTGGCGGGAGCAGGGGTCGCGCTACCAGCGGCGGGGAGGGCTTCCACTCGATACCAGGTGCCACTCGTGTCTTGGGCGACGAAGACGACGGGCCCGGCTTCCAGCTTCTCAGGGGCGTCCTTTAAGTTGAAGGACTTCGCGCTCGCATCCTGCTTTTGCGTAAAGACGCCTTCGGGAGAAAGGACGCCGCGCTCCGGGAACCAAACCTTGGAGAGTGCCAGCTTGGCCTCGGCGGGCGGAGTTACGGTCAGCGTGTCGGCCTTGACGGTATAACTGGCGCGGACGGTGGGGCGGAGGTCACCATACAGTTTGGGGTCGTGCTTCACGGCGGCATTACCAGGACCGACCTTGAGTTTCAGGGAGACCTCCTTGTCGAATGGGTAGCAACCCTTGTCGTCGCACTCGAGCCATTCGACCTTAGCCTTCAAGTTGAGTTCGCCCGTGGCGGAGGCGGGGATGGTTAATTCAAGGAGCAACAACGTTTCATATTCATGGACGAAATTATAGATGCCCTTTTGGTCGAGCATCTTGGGGCCGGGGTAGGTCAGGGGGCCTGAGGTCGTCCCGGCGGCGTCTTGCCATTCGATCGTCGGGCTTTGACCGGCATCGCCCGGATTCTTCCAGTAGATATGGAAGTGATCGTCGCAAACAAAGCGCACCGCGACCCAAGCCTTTTGGCCAGGACGGATATCAGGCGTCAGGTTGACGAGGTCGACCTTGGTGTGGGACGCGGCGTCGGCGGACGGTATTAACCAAAAGCAGCCGAGCAAAAGGAGGGTAAGCAGTCGCTTCATGGCCTCGAAGTTGGCGGATTCCCTGCCGGAGGCAAGGCAACCTCGGCCACCCGCGGGATATTAGGCTGTAGCGCTGACCAGTTTGCAGGGCAGTAAGGCCGCGTCTTTCATCCCGTGGATGATCTTCTTGTCAGCCGGGCAGAAGGTCGAAAGTACCCCCGAAAGCTCCACCGTATCCCCGTCGACAAAGTAGTACGGACAGAGGCGCAC
>CAIYAN010000304.1 GCA_903924185.1 uncultured Opitutia bacterium
TAACGAGTACTGACGCTCAAGGTCTGGGTCGGCCCAGCCCCAATCGCCTAAGACAAACAGCCGTTCCACCGCTGGCTCGGCCGCGGCGGCCACGAGGGCAAAGAAGCAGAGCGCGAGGGGGCGAAGCACGAACCCACTTTGACCGCAGGACTGCCCACGGCAAGCCCTTGCCCGCCGAAGGTTTTCTGACCAACCTACCGATATGCGCCACCTGCTCGCCTTCCTCCTGGCCCCCTTGGCCCTCCTCGCTGATGGCCATAAATTCAGTGTCGATTACCCGATCTCATCTCTCCCGAGCGGGTTCGGCTTTCCCACGACCTACAACCTCTGGATCCCCGAAGGCGTGAAGACCATCCGCGGCGTCATCGTCCATCAACACGGTTGCGGCGAGGGGTCAAATAAGAGCGCCGTCACCGCCGCCGACGACCTCCACTGGCAAGCCCTCGCCCGCAAGTGGAACTGTGCCCTACTCGGCCCCGTCATCCGTCAGCCCGAAGCCGCCAACTGCCGAGAGTGGTGCGACCCGCGGAATGGCTCCGAACGCGTTTTCCTTAAGGCCTTAGACGATCTGGCCCAGCGCTCGGGTCACCCCGAGCTCGCGAGCGCCCCCTGGTGCCTCTGGGGCCATAGTGGCGGGGGCTTCTGGTCCAGCATCCTGCAAGCAAAGTACCCCGAACGCATCGTCGCCATCTGGTTCCGCTCCGGCACGGCCTACAGCGCTTGGCAAAAGACCGAGGACCCTAAGCTCGTCGGGCAGGTCCCGTTCGTCGAACTACCCCCAGCGGCCTATGAAATTCCGATGATGGCGAACCCCGGTGCCAAGGAGAACGGCGACAAGCGGTTCAATGGTGCGTGGACTGGCACTCTGGCCATGTTCAAGGCCTACCGCGCCAAGGGAGCACCGATCGGTTTCGCCCCGGACCCCCTGACCTCGCACCAATGCGGCGACCAGCGCTACGCTGCCCTCGCGTTCTTCGATGCCTGCCTCGGCCTGCGTCTATCGGAATCCGGCAACACGCTCCGCAAGATTGATCAAAGCCAAGCCTGGCTCGCGCCCTTGCTGGGAGACGCCGCCGGGCCAGCCGCCGATTACAAGGGCAACGCCGCGGAAGCGAATTGGCTACCCAATGCCGCCTTCGCCAAGGCATGGACTGAATACGTGAAGACTGGGGCAACGTCCGACACTACGCCGCCGGAGGCCCCCTTTGGTGTCGCCACGAAAACGACCGCCACGGGCGTCGAGGTGACGTGGGATGCCCACGCCGACCTCGAGAGTGGCCTGCGTCAGTTCATTGTTCTGCGTGACGGCCAACCCGTGGCACGTGTCCCGGAAAAGCCTGCGAATTCCTTTGGCCGGCCCCTCTTCCAAAACATGAGCTATGGCGACACGCCAGGACTACCGCTCGCCCAGATGCGTTACGTGGACAAGACCGGGCAGGCCGCCAACCGCTATCAAGTCGTCGCCATCAATAGCGTCGGACTAGAATCCAGCCCCTCGAAGTAAGCCCACAAAAAGGGCCGCCTAAATAGGCGGCCCTTGAGTCAAACACTTGAGCGAAGGGTTACTTCGTCCAGCGCATCGTGCTGCCGGCGTAGACCGCGTGCTGGCCCAGCTCTTCTTCGATACGGAGGAGCTGGTTATACTTAGCGACGCGGTCGGAGCGGCAGAGGGAACCAGTCTTGATCTGGCCAGCGTTGAGGGCGACGGCGATATCAGCGATCGTCGCATCTTCTGTTTCGCCGGAGCGGTGGGAGATGATGGCGGAGTAGCCAGCGCGCTGGGCCATGGCCACGGCGTCGAAGGTCTCAGTGAGGGAGCCAATCTGGTTCACCTTCACGAGGATCGAGTTGGCGGTCTCGGTCTTAATCCCGCGCGAGAGGAACTCGGTGTTGGTGACGAAGAGGTCATCGCCGACGAGCTGGGTATTGGCGCCCATCGCGTCGGTGGCAGACTTCCAGCCCTTCCAATCGGCCTCGGAGAAGCCGTCTTCAATCGAGACGATTGGGTAGCGCTTCTGCAGGTCTTGGTAGAACTTAATCATCTCCTCAGAGTTGCGCTTCGACTTGTCAGACTTATGGAAGGTGTACTTGCCGGTCTTCTCGTCGAAGAACTCGGTCGCGGCGACGTCGAGGGCGAGGAAGACTTCGGA
>CAIYAN010000305.1 GCA_903924185.1 uncultured Opitutia bacterium
CGGCTCTTCGTCGCCTGCTCCGGTGACAACTCCGTCCATGTCATCGAAACCACTAAGTTGGAACGCGCTGGCGATGCGGCTGGCCCAACTCGCCGACTCTGGGAAGGTACCCGCGAAATTATTGCGACATCGCTCTACCCGCAGTCCCCTGAGGGCAGCACGCCGTGCAGCCTCACCGTTGCCCCTGACGGCAAGACGCTCTTCGTGGCCAACGCCGACAATAACTCGGTCTTCGTCGTCGATATCTCCGGCAACCTCATGGAAGAAGCCCAAGACCGCGGCGAGAAGATTTCCCTCGTCAATGGCTTCATCCCGACCGGCTGGTATCCAACGGCCGTAGCGGTGACGCCGGACAACCAATTCCTCTTGGTCGCCAATGGCAAAGGACTGACTTCTCGTGCTAGCTACCCCGCGCAAAGCCCGACGCCCAATAAGCTCCATACGGGCCTGACCTTCGACCACCCAGGCAAGACATTCGCAGGCTCGATCTCCTTCATCGCCAAACCCGACGCCAAACAGATGGCCGCTTACACGGAACAAGTCCGTCGCAACTCCCCTTACCACCCCGAACAGTTCGCCCGCGCACCGCTCCCAGGCACGAGCGTCATCCCCGCCAAGGTCGGCGATCCCTGCCCCATTAAATACGTGCTCTATATCGTGAAGGAAAACCGCACGTACGACCAAGTCCTCGGCGATATGAAAGACGTGAACGGAAAGCCCATCGGTAACGGCGACCCGAAACTGACAATGTACGGTGAAAAGGTGACCCCCAACCACCACAAGCTCGCCCGCGAATTCGCTCTCCTCGACAACCTCTACTGCAACAGCGAAGTCAGCGTCGACGGCCATAGTTGGACCGATGCGGCTATCGCCACCGACTTCAACCAGCGCTCCTGGATCATGTCCTACTCGAAGCATGGCAAACTCTTCGGGAATGAGGAGATGGAAACACCCGCCAACGGCTACCTGTGGGACCTCTGCAAGCGCCATGGCGTCTCCTATCGTAACTACGGCGAAGGCGCCCAACGTGTACCCAGTGAAAACCGCGGCAACTGGAAGGCCGAAAAGAAAGGCACTCGCGACATGGACCTAGTGAAGATTTGGATCGACGACCTTCAGTCCGCCGAAAAAACCGGCAAGCTACCACAATTCACCATCATGTCCCTCGGCGAAGACCACACTTCTGGCACCACCGCGGGCGCCTTCACCCCCGAGGCATGCGTGGGCAGCAACGACCTCGCCCTCGGACGCATTGTCGAAGCCGCCTCACGGAGTAAGTTCTGGAAAGAAATGGCCATCTTCGTCATCGAAGACGACACCCAGAACGGCCCTGATCACGTCGACGCACACCGCACCATCGGCTACGTCATTAGCCCTTACGCCAAGCGCCAAGTCGTCGACAGCACGCTCTACACTCAGGCGAGCATGATTCGCACGATGGAGCTCATCCTCGGCCTGCCGCCCCTCACCCAATACGACGCTGCGGCCACGCCCATGTTCAGCCTCTTCCAAATGGAGCCCGTGCTCACGCCCTACGAACCGTTGACGCCGCAAGTCGACCTGTATGCGAAGAATACCAAGAAGACGGCCTTCTCCGAGGAATCCGGCCGCATGAACTTCGCTGAATACGACCGGGCTCCGGAAGATGAACTTAACCGCATCCTCTGGGCCGTCGCTCGCCCTGGCGAACCCTACCCTACCCCCATCCACCGCGCCATCTTCACCCAGCCAGTGAATGGGAAGTGAGGACTGACGGTGGGCTAGAGTCAGTGCAAAGGGGCAAAAGTGGAAAGGTGCACCGGTGAAGACATGAGGGGACTCGTTGGCTGGAGTATGTTTGGCTAGGGGTAGTGCGGCGGCCTTCGGCCGACTGCTACTATTCCGCTTTCCCGTTTGGCTCTTATTCCGGTCCCCCTTTCACCTCCCTTTTCAACGCTCTGTCTCGGGCAGCGGATAGGAGTTGGCGGATAGCGGTTAGCGCAACCTGCCATCTTCCCAATCCGTACTCTGTAATCCGTACTCTGTACTCTGTCCTCCCCTCGGGCAGCACGCAGTGGCGCCCCTACCTTTTAATTGGGCAACGGACGCGACGCGGTGCTGCCCCTACCTTCCCCCTTTTTTCGCCCTGCGAAAAAGAGTGGTGCTCCCGTTGGGAGTCGAACCCAAATCGCCGGCTTCGGAGGCCAGAATTCTATCCATTGAAATACGAGAGCGTCTTGTCATTCAAACAAGCGGACTGCAAAGGAGTCAAATACTTCCCGAAAGAGGCTACTTGGCGGGCTTTCC
>CAIYAN010000306.1 GCA_903924185.1 uncultured Opitutia bacterium
CCGATGACCGTGGCTATGCTAATGAAGAACACCCTCGACGCCTGCGAACGCGCTCAAGCCCGTGGCTGAGGTCAAGCCGCCACCCCTCACCCTTCCACCGGCTGGCTTTTGGTGGCGGTCCTTGGCTTTTCTTGCGGACTTCATTCCACTGTTCGTGCTCGGGCTCTTCATCGCTGGGCATCTGGCGGGGGACGAGCTCCAGGCTGCACGCGCCAAGAGCGACCAATACCAAGAGCGCTTGCTCAAGCTCTATGAGCAGGCCCTGACCAAACCATCCCCAAGGGCTCAAAGTACGCTCATGGATTCCATCCTGCACCCCGCTGATGAGGATATCCAAGCCTATGTCGACTGGCACGCCTACCAAGGTGAAGTCTGTTTCTTCGTCATGCTCCTCGGACTCTTCCTGCAAGAATGGCTCTGGCGCGGGCAGACCTTGGGCAAGCGCATCTTTAACCTCCGCACGGTAGCGCACGCCACCCAGGAAACGCCCACCTTCATGGCCTGCCTGCTGCGCTCGTTCTGGAAAGCGGCTTTCGTGACGCTCTACAATCCGATTACCATCGTCATCGGAATCATTAATTTTCACGTCCCGCTCTTCCGCTACGACCGCCGCAGTTGGCACGACATGCTCTCACGGACTTACGTCACCGATAGCAAGAATAGCCTCCCGCCCAAGGAGTAGATAGGGTTTGTAGGCTTCCTAATCGCGGTTGGTGTTTTGCTTATGGGCAACGCAGTGGTATCCTGACCACCAATAGCGACATTACTTTAAAGCAATCATGCCAAGGATGAATGCCGTAGGCGGCTATTCATTAGAATGATTCAAGGCGGCTGCTTATATCCAAAAGTAGGAAAATCCTGAAGCCCCCGCAGGGCACTCAGGAGGGATGCACTTTGAATGCATCTGGCCGCGTGGTAATCTGCAGGTGTCAGCCGATTACCTTGGAAGCGCTCACCATCACCATCTTCTTCTCGTCCCTTCTGACGCTCTTGGCGCTGGGTGCCTACGTCTGGGATTGGTTGAGCCGCCGCGCCGATGGTCATGACCGCGACGCCCTGCGCCCGCTCGACGACGACCTCCCGCCGTCCGCCTGAACTCCATTCCTCCCCCATTTCGCCATGCAAGCCGAAGCCCACACCACCATCACCTATAACGACCGGATTGTTCGCTGGTTCGTCTTGGCCTCCATCATCTGGGGGGCCGTGGCGTTGCTGGTCGGCGTTTTCATCGCACTCCAACTGGCCTTCCCAGTCCTGAACTTCGACCTCCCCTGGACGAGCTTCGGCCGCCTCCGCCCCCTTCACACGAACGCGGCCATCTTCGCCTTTGTCGGCAACATGGTCTTTGCCGGCATCTACTACTCCTCGCAGCGCCTCTTAAAGACGCGCCTCGCCTGCGAGACCTTGGCCAACCTGCACTTCTTCGGCTGGCAACTCATCATCGTCCTCGCGGCCATCACCCTGCCCTTGGGCCTGACCCGCGGAAAGGAATACGCCGAACTCATCTGGCCGATCAACCTCCTCGTCGCGGTCGTCTGGCTGACCTTCGCCACGGTCTTCTTCATGACCCTGCGCGCCCGGCGCGAACGGAGCCTCTACGTGGCCATCTGGTTCTACATTGCGACCATCGTCACCGTCACCCTGCTCTACGTCGTTAACCACCTCTCGTTACCGACGAGCTTGCTGCATAGTTACCCGATCTTCGGCGGCGTGCAGGACGCCCTCGTCCAGTGGTGGTATGGCCACAACGCGGTCGCCTTCTTCCTGACCACCCCGGTGCTCGGGATCATGTACTACTTCATCCCCAAGGCGGCGGGCCGGCCAGTCTACAGCTACCGCCTCTCGATCATCCACTTCTGGTCGCTCATCTTCCTTTATATCTGGGCCGGACCACACCATCTGCTGAACACCTCACTGCCCAACTGGCTCCAGGGCTTGGGCATGATCTTTTCGCTGATGCTCTGGGCACCCTCGTGGGGCGGCATGCTCAATGGCCTGCTCACCCTCCGAGGAGCCTGGGATAAATTACGTACCGACCCCGTCATCAAGTTTATGGCTGCCAGCCTGACGTTCTACGGCATGGCGACCTTCGAAGGCCCACTCCTCTCCATTAAGGCCGTCAACGCCCTTGGGCACTACACCGACTGGATCATCGGCCACGTCCATGGCGGCACCCTCGGCTGGAACGGCTTCATGGCGGCGGGCATGTTCTACTGGCTCGTCCCGCGCCTCTGGAACACCAAGCTCTACAGCGACCGTCTCGCCAACCTCCACTTCTGGGTCGGTATGATTGGAATCCTCTTCTACGTCGCTTCGATGTGGGTAGCCGGTATCGGCCAAGGGCTTTCGCTAAACCAGCTGACCGCAGATGGTAGTGCGCCAGCGAATTCATTCATCGAGACGCTGAAGAATATTCAGCCGATGTACTACCTGCGCGCCCTCGGCGGAGGGCTCTACCTCACCGGGTATGTGATCATGATTGTCAACCTCGCGCTGACGATCCGCCAAGGCGTCGCCACCGATGGCCGGGCCGAAGTACGCGAGCCCAGCGATGCCACCCCCGCCCACGCCTTGGCCTTCGCCACCTTCCTCAATGCCCCGGTGCTTTATTCCTCAGGCATCATCTTCTTCTCCTGCCTGTGGATTCTCGGCCGAGACGCATGGATGGTCGCGGGCTTGGTCGGCACGGTCGCTACGGTCATCGCCACCATCGCTCACTTTGAAATCAAAGGGTACACCTGGAAGCACTGGCACGAAGAGCTCCTCCATAACGCGCTTCCTTTCTCGATCCTCACGGTCATCGCAGTCGCCATCGGGGGCGCCCTCCAGATCGTCCCGACCGTCATCCTCTACCGCGGCAACAGCAGCGGCGAAATGCTCGAAGGCCGCGTACAACGTCCGTACACTCCGTTGGAGTTAATGGGCCGAGACATCTACGTCCGGGAAGGCTGCTACAATTGCCACTCGCAAATGATTCGCACCCTCAAGCCGGACGTGCTCCGCTACGGCGTCGGTCAAGGCTACTCCCGGCTCGGTGAATCCATCTACGACTACCCCTACCAGTGGGGCTCGCGACGGATGGGGCCCGACCTCGCCCGCGAAGGCTTGGCCCGGCCCGACTTAGCTTGGCATTACCGC
>CAIYAN010000307.1 GCA_903924185.1 uncultured Opitutia bacterium
AGGCCGTGGACCACCGAAAGCTCGTCGGAGCCTTGGACTGGATGCGTCAGTAGGCCCGAGGGCTTGTTGATCGCGATGAGGTGGGCGTCTTCGAAGAGGACTTCCAACTTCATCTTCACCGCCGTGGCGGTAGGCTCTTCGGGCGCCGGCAGTTCGATGACGATTTGGTCGCCGGGGTTCAGGACGGTGCGGCGGTCGATGGGCTTACCGCCCATGGTGATCAGGCCGAGGTCGAGCGCCCGCTGGACGCGGGAGCGACTGACGCCTTCCATGAGGCCAGAGACGATTTTGTCGGCGCGGGCGGCCGGCTGTTCGTCGGAGACGCGCACCTTAAACTTTTCGTTCGGCTTGGCCTCCGTAGCGGGCGCCCGGCGTTCCGGGTCGCGGGAGGCCCGGGTGGTGCGACGCGGTTCCGGCTGCGCCCGTGGCGCGGCCTTGCGGGTTTGCGCTTTATTCGCGCTGATAGGCTTGATCGAACCGGGGGAGGGCTTCGAGGGCGTCTTATGCTTAGACTTGGCCATCTTAGCGTTTTTTGCCGAGGAGGTACTCAGGATTCAATTTTTGGAGGGCTTTAGGCACGAAGATACCATCCTTACGGATGACCTTCCCGTCAAAGCGGATTTCACCGCCACCGTATTCTGGGCGCTGAATGCAGACCATATCCCAATGAATCGAGGACTTATTGCCATTGTCCGTGGTTTCGTAGCACTTGCCTGGGGTGAAGTGGAAGGAGCCCGCAATCTTCTCGTCGAAGAGAATATCCTGCATGGGGTTGAGGATATGCGGGTTGAATCCGATGGCGAATTCGCCGATGTAGCGGCCGCCGACGTCGGTATCGAGGATTTCGTTGAGGCGCTTCGTATTGTTCGCGGTGGCTTCGACAATCTTACCCTTCTTGAAGACAAGCCGGATGTTCTCGAAGGACACACCCTGGTAGATGGTCGGGCAGTTGTATTGGAGTACGCCGTTGACTGAGTCGCGGATTGGCGCCGTGAAGACCTCGCCGTCCGGGATGTTGTATTCGCCGCCACAGGGGATGGCGTTCATGCCCTTGATGTTAAACTTCAGGTCAGTGCCGGGGCCCGTGATCTGTACTTCGTCGGTGGCCATCATTGCCTGTTTAAGGGCTTCCATGCCTGGGATCATGCGCGCGTAGTCGAGCGTGCAGACGCGGAAATAGAAATCTTCGAACGCCTCGGTGCTCAGCTTAGCCTGCTGTGCCATGGAGGACGTCGGCCAGCGGAGCACGACCCACTTCGTTTTGTTGACGCGCCAGTCCATGAGCGGCCGGACGGTTTCGCCGAGGAGCCGGGCGCGGTCGGCAGGGACATCGCTAGACTCAAAGATATTGTTGGCCCCGCGGACGGCGATGTAGGCGTGCATCTTCTTCATGCGGGCGAGTTCATGCTCGGCGAAGAGCTTAAATTGCGCGGCATTGCCTGCGCGGGTCATCTCTCGGGAGACGCGGGCCTGCTGGATATTTACCATCGGCACCGCCCCGTGTTTCCGGACGGAGCGGATGAGGGCGATGACGAAATCCTCAGGGGTTTCAGCGACATCGATGAGGACTTTCTCGCCCTTTTTAAGGCGGGTCGAGAAGCCACAGAGGACGTCAGCCAGTTGGGCGTAGCGCGGATCCATATTGAGGCGACACTTGCGACCCTTCGCCTTATTTCCAAGCGTGAAAGCCACGCTTGCACGAATCGTCCTCACGGCCAAGTTGAGTGCCATGGAATCCGCCAGCCCGATGGAACGTGCGCAAGCCCTCAGTGCCGAAGCCTCGTTTGACTTCGCGGTGGGCGACGAAGCGGCGGCTTTAGTCAAGTTGGCAACGGCGGTGCAGCTCGAGCCAGCCTGCTTCGAAGCATGGCTGGCCAAGGCCGAGGTCCATTTCGCCCTGCGCCAGCTGGATGATGCCTTGCAGGCCGGGGAGGTCGCCTTGGCGCTTCGGGCCAAGGACATCCATGTGCACACTTCGCTCTCTCGTATTTGGATGGAGCGTGGCGATAAGCCCAAGGCCGAGCACCATGGGGCCCAAGCGAGGTTGCTGGGGTGGGGTGACCAACTGAAGCAGCCCGAGGGTGGTTTGCCGGGCGAGATCGGCTAGCCACGGGCTAGGGGAGGGCAGATTGGTCAATTGTCTCACCCCCTGCGACAGGCTGTCCCTTGAAAAAGAGGGAACAAGGCCCTCCAAAGGGGGTCAAGACCTAGTCTACCCCCGAAAAGCCCCTTAATCGGTTGCTAAACCCCGCCAAAACCATTTTGGCATCTGTTCTGCAAATCGCATTCGCCCGCTCAGGGCAAACTCTACCCAAACACACTATGGCCAAAAATAACAAAATCACCGTAAAGCCCCTCGCAGATCGCGTGCTCGTGCAGCGCATCGAGGAAGCTGAAGAAATCAAGGGCGGCATCATCATCCCTGACTCCGCCAAGGAGAAGCCGCAGGAAGCCAAGGTCGTTGCCCTCGGTACTGGCGCGGTCGACAAGGACGGTAAAAAGATCCCCTTCTCCGTGAAGGTCGGCGACAAGGTCCTTATCGGCAAGTACGCCGGTTCGGAAGTGAAGCTTAACGACGAGATCTACCTCCTCCTCCGCGAAGAAGAAGTCCTCGCCGTCATCGAATAACCCCCTCTACCCAACCCTCTCAAACCACATCTACTATGTCTAAGAAGCAAATCCTGTTCGATGAAGCCGCTCGCCGCAAGGTGCTGAACGGCGTCTCCATCCTGGCCCGCGCGGTCAAGGTCACCCTCGGTCCGAAGGGCCGCAACGTGATGATCGATAAGAAATTTGGTGCCCCGAAGGTCACCAAGGACGGTGTCACCGTCGCCAAGGAAATCGAATTGAGCGACCCCTATGAAAATATGGGCGCCCAGATGGTGCGTGAAGTCGCCTCCAAGACCGCCGATAAGTGCGGCGACGGCACCACCACCGCCACCGTGCTCGGTGAAGCCATCTACAAGGAAGGTCTTCGTTACGTCGCCGCTGGCGCGAACCCCATCTTCGTGAAGCGCGGCATCGACAAGGCCACCGAGGCCGTCGTCAAGGAACTCGCTAACATCTCGAAGAAGATCAAGACCCGCGAAGAAATCAAGCAGGTCGCGACCGTCTCGGCTAACTGGGATTCCTCCATCGGTGACATCATCGCCGAGGCTATGGACCGCGTCGGCAAGGATGGCACCATCACCGTCGAAGAAGCCAAGACCATCGAGACCACCCTCGACGTCGTCGAAGGCATGCAGTTCGACAAGGGTTACCTCTCGCCTTACTTCGCGACCAACGCGGAGACGCTGGAAGCCATTATCGAAGACGCCTACGTCCTGCTGTACGAGAAGAAGGTTTCCTCCATGAAGGACCTCCTCCCGATCCTCCAGGAAGTTGCCAAGGCCGGTAAGCCTCTCCTCATCATCTCCGAAGAAGTCGAAGGCGAAGCCCTCGCGACCCTCGTGGTGAACCGCCTCCGCGGCACGATCAACGTTTGCGCCGTTAAGGCCCCTGGCTTCGGCGACCGCCGCAAGGCTATGATGGAAGACATCGCCGTTCTCACCGGTGGCCGCTTCATCACCGAAGACCTCGGAATCAAGCTCGAGTCCGTCAAGATTGCCGACCTCGGCCGTGCTAAACGCATCGTCGTCGACAAGGACAATACCACGATCATCCAAGGCGCCGGCAAGTCCGCTGACATCCAGGGTCGCGTGAAGCTCATCCGTCGCCAAATCGACGAAACCACCTCCGACTACGATAAGGAAAAGCTCCAGGAACGCTTGGCCAAGCTGGCCGGTGGCGTTGCCGTCATCCACGTGGGTGCTGCGACCGAAACCGAACTGAAGGAAAAGAAGGACCGCGTCGACGACGCTCTGCACGCTACGCGCGCCGCCGTTGAAGAAGGTATCGTTCCCGGTGGTGGCGTTGCGCTGCTCCGTACGGTCAAGGCCATCGATGGCGTGATCAACACCCTCGTCGGTGACGAGAAGATCGGCGCCCAGATCGTCCGCAAGGCGATCGAAGAGCCGCTCCGCACGCTCTGTTCTAACGCAGGGGTCGAAGGTTCACACATCGTTCAGGAAGTCCTCCTGAAGCACAAGGGTGCCCACGGCTACAACGTGGCCACGGGTGTCTACCAAGACCTCGTCGCCGCTGGCGTCGTCGATCCAACCAAGGTCACGCGCACCGCGATCACCAACGCTTCCTCCGTCGCCGGCCTGTTGCTCACCACGGAATGTCTCATCACGGACGTTCCGGAAGACAACAAGCCTTCGGCAGGCGGCGACCACCACGACCACTGAGGTCGTTAAGGCTCGCTCTACGAACGGCGCCCACTGGGCGCCGTTTTTTTGTGCCTAGCACCCAGTGGGGCAGGGTGTGCTTTGGTATTTTTACGCCAAAGTGCTGGGGTTTGCCCGACAAAAGCACGCCGTTCTAATTCTCCGGGTTGCCCTCTCCCGCCAAAGGGATTGTTTCGAGTCCTTCCCCCATGCGTGTTTTCCTAGCTCTGTTAACGTTCCTAGCTTCTTGGTCGTCCGCCCTGCGCGCAGCCGAACCTTCCGAAGGTGCCTTACGCGTCTTGTATTTCGACGCCCTCGGCTCGGAGCAGTCCGCCAAGGGCACGCTCCATGACTACATGGCCGCGCTCGGGCGCGACGCTATCTGGTTCGATTACGCTGCGGGTCCAACCCCTTCCGCCACGACGCTTGGCTATTACGATGCTTTACTCGTCAAGGGCGACGTCCCTGGCCTCGGTAGTGAGGTGAAGCTGCCCGACGGTAAGATGATCGTAGTCTTGCGCTTGTCGGCCGACGCGAACGCTGAGGGCTTCCGCAAGGAACTCTTGGCGAAGCTCAACCCAGCCCGGGTCTCGGCTTGGGAGAAGTTTCTGGCTCAACGCGATCCCGAGGTTCGCGAAGAGAATCCGAATGTCGCCAACTACGAGCGTCGGGCGAAGCCCCTGACGTTGCAGAAGCCTTTCTCAGTGAAGGGTAGCATGGAGCGCACCCAAGTCCCCGCCGATATGAAGTTAGTCCTCTTTGCTTCTGAGCCGGACATCATGAAGCCCATTGCGTTTGCCTGGGATAATCGCGGTCGCCTCTGGGTAGCCCAAACCAGCGACTACCCGCATGGCGTCTCTAAGGACGGTGCCGGCAATGATAAGATTATCATTTGCGAAGACACCGATGGTGACGGTAAGGCCGACAAGTTCACGGTGTTTGCGGACCGCCTTAATATCCCGACGAGCTTCACCTTCGCTAACGGCGGGATTATTGTTTCGCAACCTCCGCAGTTCCTCTTCCTCAAGGACACGAATGGCGACGACCAGGCCGATGTCCGCTCGACGGTCATGACGGGCTGGGGCGTCAACGACACCCACGCCCAAGCTAGTAGTTTGTCCTACGGCTATGACAACTGGCTGCGTGGCGCCGTCGGTTACAGCGGCTTCAACGGTGAAGTCGGCGGCCAACGCCTCGGTTTCGCCCAAGGTAGCTACCGTTTTAAGGCCGATGGTTCCGCCCTCCAGTTCCAACACCAGTTCACCAATAACACCTGGGCGCAGAGCAACAATGCCGCGGGCGATGACTTTGGTGGTACGGCCAATGGCGCCCCCATCTTCTTTGGTGGTATCCCTTTAAACGTCACCGCTAAGGGTGTTCGCGTGATGTCAGCGAAGAAGATTAACCTCGTCGAGCAGGCCCATACCATCACCCCGAACTTTCGCCAAGTCGACGTGATGGGCGGCTACACCGCCGCAGCGGGTTCCAATTTCATCTACTCCGCCCAGCTGCCGTCCCGTCTGCAGGGTGCGGCGATGGTCTGTGAGCCGACCATGAAGTTGATTAATCTTATGAACGTCGTCCCGCAGGGCGCTGGCTACGTGGCCAAGGATGGCTACAACATCGTGGCTTCTTCGGATGAGTGGATGTCGCCGGTCTTCGCCTCCGTCGGCCCCGACGGCGCCATCTGGTTCGCTGACTGGCAGAACTTCATCATTCAGCACAACCCGACCCCGAGCATGTCCCGGGGTGGTTACGACGCCAAGACGGGCGTCGGCGGTGCGCACGAGAATTCCCTTCGTGATCATTCGCGCGGCCGCATTTACCGGATCGTCTCCAAGACGACCCCGAGCGTCAATCCGGCCCAGTCGACGGCCGACGCCACTCTCCTCGCGGGTCTCAAGGGCTCGACGCAGTATGGCCGCCTCCGGGCACAGCAGCTGATCGTCGAAGGTAAGAAGACCGCCTTGACTGCGGACCTCCTCGCCCTCGTCCTATCGGCCCAGCCGGACGTCTCCGCTATCCATGCACTCTGGTCGCTCCACGGCCTCGGTAAGCTCGACGCCGAGACTCACAAGAAGGCGCTGATGTCTGCGGACGCCGCCCTCCGCCGTAACGCCATCCGCGCCCTCGGCGAAGACGGTGCCGCTCAGGCACTCTTCTTCGGTGCCGGCGTCATCGCCGATAAGGATCCGACCACCCGTCTCGCCGCCATGGTCAAATTGGCCGAATTCCCCACCTCGCCCGAAATTAAGACACTCGTCCGCGGCTTGGCGGCCGATGCCGCCGTGCAGTCCGACGAATGGCTCAAGGAAGCGTCCAAAGTTCTGGCCAAAAAGCACCAGACCCAAATCTACGTCGAAGGTCCCAACCTCCTGCCTAATCCCGGCTTCGAAGACCTCGCGGGCGCCTTGCCGGCAAACTGGCAGCGTCGTGATTATGGTAATTCGCCCGGCAACAACGGGGCCAAGTGGGACGTCGTGACCGATGCCGCCATGGTGCACTCGGGTAAACGTGCCGTCCGCGGCATCACGCGCGAGAACGGCGATACCAGTTTCCATGCAGATGTGGCAATCAAGCCCGACACGGAGTACCGCCTGAGTGCTTGGATCAAGACCAAGGCGTTTCGCGGTAAGGCCAGCCTCAACGACCATATTGGCCGCGCCGAAACTAGCACTATCACGCGCGATACCGATTGGGTTGAAGTCGAGGTTGTCTTCAATTCGGGTAAGCGCACGCGGTCATCGATTAACCTGCTCCACGTGGGCAAGGGGGATATTTACTTCGATGATGTGAAGCTCTGCGAACTGACCGTGGCGGGCGAAGCCCCCGTGACCGAAGGGGTGGCTGCCCGAGGCGAAGAGATCTACTGGAAGCACCCCGTCGCTGCTTGCGTGAATTGTCACATGGTTAAGGGGAAGGGCAGTGCCATCGGCCCAGCGCTGGATGGCATCGCTACCCGTGCGACCGCTGCGTATATCCACGACTCGCTCGTCGAGCCCAATAAAGTCTTGGCCAAGGGCTATGAGCAGTTGGGCGTGTCCCCAATGCCCCCGATGGGCCTGATTTTGAAGCCGCAGGAGCTTGCCGACGTGAAGGCCTTCCTCCAGACGCTCAAGTAAGCGGCGGAGGTTTCTATTGGATTGATTCAGCCGTGGGCGGGGGCTATCCCTCGCCCATGGCTGCTGTCAAACTCCAGAAAGAATCCAACCCCATCGTCACATTGCTCTCGTTGATGGGCGTCACGCTCATCACCTTGATTATCATGTACGCGGGCCTCCCAGGCACGGGTTTCCATGGCCTCAAGGCGGGCGTACATTTCGATATGGAGACGGGCTTCGAGGACGCCCGTTTTATGGATAATCGTATTATCTGCGAGTCCAAGGATGCCTTGAAGGATATCCGGGCGGCCCTCGTCGCGGTGAAGTCCGATTATCCGACCGCCCGCGTCACGCTTAGCCTCGAGAACTACGCTGCGGGTTATAAGTTCAAGGTACGCTACGTCACTTACTACGCCCAGCGTTTGAACCTCTTCGATAAGGGGAAACTTTTCCGCCGTGGCTCGGAAGTCGGCGACCCCGACCTCGATGCCGAGGTGAAGGCGAAGGACGACGAATTGGAAGCCGCGATCCGCAAGGCCCTCGAGACTTATTTCAAGTCCAAGGGAGCGCAGTAATTCCCCGGACGGCCGCGCCATTAGCCCAAGGAAAAGGCCCGGATTTCTCCGGGCCTTTTTGCTGAAAGTGGGGTGATTGAGGGGACTTGAACCCCCGACCCCTGGTACCACAAACCAGTGCTCTAACCAACTGAGCTACAACCACCGTTCAGTCTTCCTTGCGGAAGGGTGTTAACTGCAGGTTAAACGGCCTCGTCTGTCAATCTCTGACGAAAAGATGGCCAGCAAACGCCGATTATTGCGCCTCTGGGGAGAATTCCTTCATTTGTTCTTCCCCTTTCCCAGCCCGCCCGCCTTTCTATTCTGACATCATGCCTACGTTTACTGAAATTGGCCTCCCTGAGCCAGTCCTTCGCTCGCTCGCCGATTGCGGTTACGTGAACCCCACGCCCATTCAGGAGCAGGCCATCCCCGTGGTGCTTTCCGGTCGCGACCTCATCGGCGCTGCCCAAACCGGCACTGGTAAGACCGCCGCCTTTGCGTTGCCGACACTCGCTCGCCTCGGCCCCGCCGCCGGCAAGCCCCGCTGCCTCGTCCTTGTCCCAACGCGCGAACTCGCCGTGCAGGTCGACGAAAACTTCCAGAAGTACGGCAAGTATCTCGGCACCAAGACCGCATTGCTTTACGGCGGCGTCGGTTACGGCATCCAGGTCAAGGCACTCGAACAAGGCGTCGACGTCGTTATCGCCACGCCGGGTCGCTTGCTCGATCTTCATGAACAGAAGATTTTGGACCTGAGCTCTATTCAGGTGCTCATCCTCGACGAAGTGGATCGCATGCTCGACATGGGTTTCATCGAAGACGTCACCCGCATTGTTCGCTACTGTCCGAAAGACCGCCAGACGTTACTCTTCTCCGCTACGGCCGATGAGCGCGTGGGTAAGATCGCTAGCTGGGCTTTGCGTGACCCCGTCACCGTCGACGTCCGCACCGGCCTCGGTGCCGCCGACACTGTCGAGCACGCCATCTACCCGGTCGATATCTTCCAGAAGTACGACCTCCTCTTGGCTTTGCTGGCGAAGAGCGGCTACAAGTCGGTCATCGTCTTCACCCGTACCAAGCGTGATGCCGACCGCATCGCCGAGTGGATTGAAGGCCACGGTACCCCCGTCGCTACGATGCATGCCGATCGTTCGCAGACCGAGCGCGCCGCCGCCCTCGCCGGTTTCAAGTCCGGTAAGTTCACCATCATGGTGGCGACGGATATCGCCTCCCGCGGGCTCGATATCCGCGGCGTGACCCACGTTATTAATTACAACGTCCCTGAGCATGCGGAGGATTACGTACACCGTATCGGCCGGACAGGTCGCGCTTCCGCCGAAGGCGAAGCCTTCACGCTATATTCGCCGGACGAGATGCATCACCTTCAGCAAATTGAAATCCTGCTGGGTCGGGGCATCGAGCGTCGGAAACTCGAAGATTTCCGTTACTACTCGGAACCGCAGCTGACCCCGGGTGGCCCGAAGGCCGCGGCGGTCTCCCGCAAGCGTAACCGCTAAGCCGTCGCCGATGTCGCCCGAGCCCCCGATGCGTCGAGCCTTGGAGCTCGCCCGGCAAGCCTGGGGGCGCACCCATCCTAATCCGATGGTGGGCGCAGTGCTTACCGAGGATGGCGTTATCGTCGCCGAAGGCTTTCATGCGAAGGCAGGGGCGCCGCACGCCGAGGTCATGGCGCTGCGCAATCTTGGGCGTCGTCCCAAGCCTGATGCTATTCTGCACGTCACTTTAGAGCCGTGCTGCACGCATGGCCGCACGCCGCCGTGCGTCGATGCCATCGTCGAGGCCGGTCTTCGTACGGTTGTGGTGGGTGCGCTGGATCCCAATCCCGCCCACGCCGGTCATGGGCTGGCGTTGCTACGTTCGAAGGGGGTTTCCGTGGTCGAGGGAGTCCTCTCCCCCGACTGCACGGACCTTAACTTAATTTTCAATCACTGGATTGTCGCCCAGCGTCCACTGCTTGCCTTGAAGGTCGCGTCCTCACTGGATGGCCGCTTGGTTCCTGCGGATGGCATGTCGCCGTGGATCACGGGCGAGGCGGCCCGTGCCAACGTGCAAGAATGGCGGGCGCTTTTTCCGGCCATTGCAGTGAGCGTGGATACTTTACTGAAAGACAACCCGCGCCTGACCGCTCGGTTGCCCGAAGGCGAACGCTGCGGCATTCGCTTCGTCCTGGATCGGCATTTCCGTTCCGCGGGTAAGGCGGGATTAAATCTTTTCCGTGATGCCTATAACGACCGCACGATTGTGGTTGGAATGGAGAGTGCTGTCCGGACCGCCGACCTTCGTTGGTATGAAGCCGAAGGCGTGAACTACTGGTGTCTGCCCGGCGGCTCCGAGGACTTCTTGACGAACTGGATCGCCCGCTGCGCGCTCGAGCAGGTCACGGGCGTCATGGTCGAGGCGGGTCCCCGCTTGGCGGCAGGTTTGCTGGAGGAGGGGCGGGTGGACTACCTGCTGGCCTATGTGGCTCCGATGTTCACGGGTAACCCCGACTCGCCAGTCTGGGCCTCCAGTGCGGTCGGTCAGCTTATCGACCCGCGGGTAGAGGTCTTTGGTCAGGATGCCCTCTACCGCGGTTATTTGGCCTAAGGCGGGCAGGGCGCGGGTCCGGTAGTCCCTTTTGCCGTCCCTAGGGGCCCAAGGACTTGTAGGGCATTTTCAATACCTTTACGGCCTTTCAGGGGGGTCGTGGGGGTCGCTTGGCTCTTTTGGCTCGACTTTTCAATGAAAACTTTCATTAAAGGGAATCCGTCTCCCTTTCCCGAAGGGCGTCCTCCTAACCACTTTAACTCGAACCACTTATGGCAGACAAAATTACGGATATCAGGAGGAAGGAAAAGCCTTCCTTCACGTCTCTCATCGAGAAGAAGCGCGATGGCGGCGAATTCTCTGCGGACGAGATCCGGCAGATCGTCGATTCCGTCATGGACTCGGAGATGCCCGAGGCGCAGCAAGCGGCCTTGGCGATGGCGATTTTCTTCCGGCAGATGTCGGCCCAAGAAACCGCCATGCTCGCCGAAGAGCTCCGCCTTTCTGGCGAAGTCATCGACCTCGACCGCCTGACCCAGCCCAAAATCGCCAAGGTTTCGACCGGCGGCGTGGGTGACAAGACTTCGATGGTGCTCGGTCCGCTTGGTGCCGCCGCTGGCGTCATCATGCCAGGCATGAACGGTAAGGACGAAGAGTTCTGTATCTCGACGGTCGAGAAGCTACGGTCGATCCCTGGCTTCAACGGCAAGGCCACGCTTGAGCAATTCCGCCAGCAGCTCGAGCGCGTGGGTTGTGCCATCACCGAACAGTGCAGTGACATCGCTCCGGCCGATGACCTGCTCTACACTTTGCGCCAAAAGACGGGCACGATTCCTTCGTTGCCGCTCATCACTGGTAGCATCCTCTCTAAGAAGCTCGCCGAAGGCTGTGAAGGCCTCGTGATTGATGTGAAGTGGGGCAATGGTTCCTTCATCCGCGACCTCGAACAGGCCAAGCAATTGGCCCGTATCGTCACGCGGGTGGCCCGCTCGCTCAACCGCAAGTGCGTGGCCCTCGTCACCGATATCAACCAGCCCCTCGGTGACTCCGTTGGTACGGGCCTGGAAGTCCTTGAAGCCGTCCGCTTGCTTAAGGGCGAAGGCCCCGAAGACCTGCAGGACCTCGTGCTCAAGCTGGGCATGGAAGTCGTGCGCCTCGCTGGCGTGGCTGGTTCGACCCTCTCGGCTAAGCAGACCGTCGAGAAGCACCTCAAGGATGGCTCGGCCCTAGAGAAGTTTAAGGCCATGGTCCGCGCCCAGGGCGGCAAGACCGATTGGATCGATGATCCCTCCAAGTTCCCGCACGCGAAGTTCATTCGCAAACTCCCAGCCCCGAAGCGTGGCTACGTCCACACCATCGACGCCGGCAAGATCGCTCAAGGCGTGCGTCTCTTGGCCACTCTCAAGGATGGCACGCTCGACCCATCGGTCGGCGTCACCGAGATCCGCAAGGTCGGCACGCAGGTCAAGCAGGGTGAGCCGTTGATCATGATTCATTACAACGACGAGGCCAAGGTCGACGCGGCGCTGCCGTATTTCCGTGACGCTTACCGCCTTGCGCCAAAGCGCCCGAATATTCCACCGCTCGTCGTTGAGCGCGTGGCCTGAGTCAGGTCGATTAGCTAAACAAAAGAGCCGCGGAGAAATCCGTGGCTCTTTTGTTTCAGCCTTCGCTTGGCCGCGTGCCGTCGGCGCCGAAGCGCGCATCGTTCATCTCAGAGGTATCGAGGCTTCGATGACCTGGTTGCCTTCGCGTCGGTAGCGTAGCAGCCACGCGTAGAGCTCGGGGGTACGGAGGTTGTCGGTGATGCCATGGCCCTTGCCCGCCAACAGCGTCAGCCTGACTTGCTTCGCCCCGGTGGACTTGAGCAGGCTGAGCATGCGCTCGGAGCGTTCAGATGGGACGATGTCATCCCGGTCGCCGTGGAAGATCCAGATTGGCAGCGGCGCGAGGCGCTTGGCCCACTCGGTGAGATCGGGCGATACGGCCTGGGGGCCGCCGAAGCCGAGGCCACCGGCGTGCGGGGCAAGGCCGGCGAAGCGCTCGGGGTGGGTGGAGCCCCAGAGCCAGGTGCCGAAGCCGCCCATACTATGACCGATGAGATATACCCGGCTTTGGTCGAAGGGCTGTTCCTTCACCAATTGCTTAAAGAGGACTTCGAGGTCTTCGGTGCGCCATTCATCTTTCTTGCCTGACTTATCGGGGGCGCACTGAGGTACGACGATGAGGAAAGGCTGTTCCGTCTGTTGATTGAAATACCTAATGGGCGGGGCGGACTTCAGTTGGGTCAGGTCAGTGCCTCGTTCGCCGGCGCCGTGGAGGAAGATGATTAACGGAGTCTTGTCGGTCGCTTTGCCCGCGGCCGGGGCGGCGACTACATACTCGGGATTCAGGAACTTAGTCGCTGCCGCCGTGGCTTCTGGCAGACGTCTCACCTCAATCTTCATCGGCTCAGCCAGGGCTCCCGAGGTCATGCATCCGAAGGTCGCTAACGACAGGATGAGTTGGGCGAAGGATCGGTTCATGGCAGTGAGTGGCTTGATGCCTAAGACGCTTAGCGACCGAGGGCGCGCCAGAAGGCTTTCATGCCGCCAGCCTAGGCGAATTAGGCGAGGCCGCGCTTCGTGCCTTGGGCGAAGGTAACGAAGCTTTGGACGACCCGGGACGAGGCTTCGGGCAACGCTAGGGCCTTCTCGATGGCTTGGGCGGTATTGAGTCCGTCGCGGTAAAAGAGGCGATGCAGGCCCTTGGCCGTGGTGATCTCGTCGTCGGTGAACCCCGAGCGCTTGAGGCCGACGGCGTTGACCATCTTGGTCTCGCAGGGGTTGCCATCGGCGATGACGAACGGCGGGACGTCTTGCACGCACTTTGAGCAGGCCGCAACCATCGCATAATCGCCGATGCGACAGAACTGGTGAATGCCAGCGTTCCAGCCGATATTGACGTGGTCGCCAACGTGGACGTGTCCGGCCACGGCAGAGTGGCTCGAGACGACGAGGTGGTTGCCAATCACGCAGTCGTGCGCGATATGCGAATACGCGAGCAGGGTGTTGTCGTCACCGAGGATGGTCCATTCGCCCTCCTGGGTGCCGAGGTGTACGCTGACGTATTCGCGGAAGGTGTTACGGGCGCCGACCTTGAGGCCGGGCTTGCCGGGGCGGGCTTTCAGGTCCTGCGTGCGGCCGCCGATAACGGCATACGGAAAAACTTCACAGTGGGGACCGAGTTGCGTGAAGCCCTCGACCGTGGCGTGGTGATGTAAGGTGCACCCGTCGCCCAACGTGACATCCGCGCCCACATAGGCGTACGCGCCAATCTTTACGCCTACTCCAAGCTTCGCTCCAGCTTCGACGATGGCCGTGGGATGAATCTGGGCACTCATCCGGACTTTAGCCTTGAGCGACCGAATCAGCGATGGCGAAGAGGAGCTCAGCGGAGGAGACCGTTTCGCCGTTGACGAAGCACTCGCACTCAGCGGCGGCAATGCGACCACGAATCTTCGTCAGCTTGGCGCGAATTTCGAGCGTGTCTCCGGGAGTCACGGCTTTGCGGAACTTCACCTTGTCCGCACTCATGAAGAAGACGACCTTCGGGGCTTCGTCGGCGGCGCCGCGGCGCAGCATGATGAGCCCTGCGGCTTGAGCCATGGCTTCGATTTGCAGCACGCCTGGCATCACGGGCTGGCCCGGGAAGTGACCTTGGAAATAAGGCTCATTGATCGTGACGTTCTTAATCGCCACGAGCGAGTCTTCGGTCAGTTCGACCACGCGGTCTACCATCACGAACGGATAGCGGTGGGGGAGGGCGTTGAGAATCTGGCGGATGTCGAGGGCGTTACCAGAGGGAGCCGTGGGGGCTTCGACTTTCTTCGTTGGCGTAGCCTTAGCCTTAGGGTTTTTGGACTCCTGCCACTGCTTCCGCACGGCTGCCGCGAGGCGGGCGTTCAGGGCGTGCCCAGGGCGGACCGCGATGATGTGGGCCTTGAGGCGGATACCGGCGAGGACGATGTCACCGATGACATCGAGAATCTTGTGGCGGACGAGCTCGTCCTTGAAACGCAGGGGTTCCTTGCTGACGACTTTATCACCCTTAAGGATGATGGCCGAATCCAGCGAGCCGCCTTGGATCAGACCTTTCTTGAGGAGCTCTTCGATGTCCTCGTAAATCGTGAACGTGCGGGCCGGCGCAATTTGTGCCTCATACGTCTCGGAATCGATGTCGATAGTGAGGTGCTGCGTGTGGATGCCGCGGTCGTCGGCCGAGGTGCAGGTGATGCGTAGGCCGTCAAAGGGCAGGGCGATGATGGAGCGGCTGCCTTCGTTGATCGTGATGGGCTGCGTGAGCGTGAAGACTTCGCGCTCATCGGCTTGATCGACGATGCCACATTGATGGATGAGTGTGGTGAACGGCCGGGCCGAGCCATCAACGATGGGTGGTTCGGAGGCGTCGAGTTCGACAATCGCGTTGTCAACGCCCATGCCGCTGAGTGCGGAGAGGACGTGTTCAATCGTGTGCAACTTAACAGCATCGGAGGAAACCGTGGTCTTGCGTTCCAAATCAGTCACCATTTCGGAGACCGGACGGACCTCGGGTTTGCCGAAAAGGTCGATGCGCCGGAAGACCAAGCCAGTGTTGGGCGCACCCGGTTTGATGGTCAGGGTGACCTCTTGGCCGGTGTGGAGGGCCTTGCCTTTGACTGAGGCTTCTTTTCCGAGGGTGCGCTGTTTCATACCGTGCACATAGTTATTCACACCCCCCTTGCTCTGTAAAGTCATAGTTTCAAGCGGTTTGTGCGGCTATTCGAAGTGTTCGCAGGTAGGGGGAGGCTTGACCGGATGTGAATCGTTTGGGTTCCTTCCCTGGGGGCCTTGCGGCCGAAAGGGTGGATGGGCCGCTAGCCCCATCAATGCAGGACAGAAGCTACCCCCGCCACGGCCAATTCCGGTCCCGAAAAGTGGGTGCTTCGGTTACGCGATGGTACGTCGGTTTACCCCTTGGGGTGGCCGCGATGGGACGGAGTTTTCGTCCCTGTGAAGTCGCGTTGCGAACAACTTCGCCAGCTCCGCACTTGTTCACACGTTTGGGCGACTCCTTGACACTTCGGCGAGCGAGGCAAATCGTCAGCCCGTGCTCCTGGTCATCGATAACTACGACTCCTTCACCTACAACCTGGTGCAATACTTTGGCCAACTCGGCGTGGAGCAGAAGGTCTTCCGCAATGACCAGATTACGGTTGAGGAAGCCCTCGCCCTCAACCCCGACCGCGTGATGATTTCACCGGGCCCGTGCTCGCCCGCCGAAGCGGGTGTGTCGTGTGATATGATTCGCGCCTTCGCTGGTAAGAAGCCGTTGCTCGGCGTCTGCCTCGGCCATCAGGCCATCGGACATGTCTACGGCGGTCGCGTCCTTCGCGCCCCGAACCTGATGCATGGTAAGACCTCGCCGGTGTTCCATAATAACACGGACCTCTTTGAAGGTCTCCCGAATCCCTTTAACGCGGCCCGCTACCACTCGCTCATCGTCGAGCGTGAGACCTTCCCGGCCTGCCTCGAAGTCACGGCGTGGACCGAAGACGGCCTCGTCATGGGCCTGCGCCACCGCGACTTACCTGTCTGGGGCGTGCAGTTTCATCCCGAATCTTACGCGACACAGAACGGTCTCGCTCTCCTGGCAAACTTCCTTCGCCTCTGACCGATGTATTGTCCTCGCTGCAATCACGAAGACACCAAGGTCCTCGAAACCCGTCTCGGTAAGGGGAACCATTCCATTCGCCGCCGCCGCGAGTGCCTCGCTTGCTTGCATCGTTTCAGTACGATGGAGGAAATCGTCCGCGAAGGTTTGGTGGTCGTTAAGCGCAATGGCGCGCGGGAAGATTTTGATATCACCAAAATCGCGTCAGGGATTCGCAAGGCGACCGATAAGCGCCCGGTCGAAGTCGAACGCGTTAACCTACTCATCTCGGAAATCGTCGAAGGCCTGCAGAAGAAGTTCGAGGATGAAGTGCCTTCCAGCGCTATCGGTGAGGAGATCATGACACACCTACAGTCCGTCGATCAGATTGCGTATGTTCGCTTCGCCAGTGTCTACCGAGAGTTCCGTGACATCGATGAGCTCGCCAAGGCCATCGACCAGCTCCGCAAGGGCGGCAAAGCCAAGTGACTTCTGCTTCCGCCGCACCCAGCCGCCCAGCCCGCCTGCGCACGCTGAATGCGATGCTGGCCTCCCTGGTCGGGACGGAGCCCACGTTGCGTCGCGACGTCGATGCCGTCGTGCGGGTCTTTGAATCCGACGAGTTTTCGGCCGCCGGCTTGGATGCCCGCGGGCTCGCGAACGCGGCCGAGCACCTGCTGCGCTTGCTGGCCCCGGATGCCGTCTTGCCCGCCATTGCCGTCTTAGACCACCGGGATGAGCCTTTTGAGCCCCTTTGGGCTCCGGAATGCATCGAGACCGCCCTCGGGCAGGTCGGCGACGCCCCAGACGTCCTGCTGTGGGTTGTTGGCTTGCAGGATCATTATTTGGCTGGTTCTAAGGCCCGCTCAGTCAAGGCCCGCCAGGCCTACGATGAGGCGGTTGAGTGTGTGAACGCTTATGCCGCTCGCGTGCAGGGTCGTGGGCGCCTGACGGTAGTCGTGCTATAATCACTCTTATGAGCACCCCGAAGACGCTGTTCCAGAAAATCGCTGACCGCGAGATTCCCGCGAAGCTGATTCACGAGGACGCCGTGTGCGTGGCTTTCCACGATATCTCTCCGCAGGC
>CAIYAN010000308.1 GCA_903924185.1 uncultured Opitutia bacterium
AGCACCGATGGCGAAAAGCTCCAAAAAGAGTTCCGCGATGAACAGAAGTTCCCCTTCCCTCTCTTAGCCGACAAGGACAAGAAAGTCGTCGCCGCCTTCAAGGTCCCTACGACCATGGGCTTTGCCAGCCGTTGCGCTTACCTCTTCAAGGACGGCAAGTGCGTCTACGCTGATAATAAGGGCCACACGGGCGATCAAGCCCAGCAGATTCTCGAGTTCCTGAAGAAGTAAGCGGACGCGCTGAAAACAAAAAGGCCGCCTCAACCGAGGCGGCCTTTTTTATGCCTAGGGCAGACCTCAGTGGCCCTTAATCGGAAAAAGGTCCGTCACGCTGTTATTGCCGTGGATCCGCCGGATAGCATCGGCGAGCAACGGGGCAATCGACAGGACGGTGATGGGCAGACCACGGGTGTCAATGGGCACGGAATTGGTCGTGATGACTTCATCAATGACGCCCGTCCGGAACCGTTCGTAGGCAATCTCTTGAATCATGCAGTGCGAAACCATCGCGCGCACCGAGCGGGCACCGTTCTTCTTCAGCAATTCGGCGGCGGCGGTCAAAGTGCCGGCGGTTTCGGTCATGTCGTCGACTAAGATGATGTCGCGGCCTTCCACCTCACCGACGAGGCTAGTGGCCTGAACGGTCGTCGCGCTCGTGCGGCGCTTAGCCACAAAACCATAAGGCAGGTGCAGCATGTCGGCCACGGCCGAGGCGTATTTAAGGCCACCGACGTCGGGCGAGAACACCGTGGCATCTTTGAGCCAAGGCTTGTCCTTGATGTGCTTGTAGAAGACTGGCGAGGCGTAGAGATGATCGACCGGGATATCGAAGAAGCCCTGGATCTGCTGAGCGTGGAGGTCGACCGTGAGCACGCGGTTGGCGCCAGCGGCGGTTAAAAGGTTAGCGACCAACTTAGCGGTGATGGGCACGCGCGGTTTGTCCTTACGATCCTGACGGGCGTAGCCGAAGAATGGAATGACCGCGGTGATGCGGGCGGCCGAAGCGCGGCGCAGGGCATCAATCATGATGAGCAGCTCCATGATGCGGTCGTTGGCTGGTACGCACGTGGGCTGAATGATGAAAACATCGCAGCCGCGGATATTCTCGTTGATCTGCACGAACGTCTCGCCGTCGGGGAAGCGATTGACCGTAGCCGAACCCAGCGGCTCGCCGAGGTTCTGGCAGATTTCCTGGGCGAGCGCCGGATTGGCGTTCCCAGTGAAGATTTTCATCGCAGGCAAGGTCATGGATTGGAACGGCTACCAGCGTCCAAGGACGCGACCAGCGAATCAACCTTTTTGAACAAGTCGGGGAGTTTTCTGGATAACACGACTAACCGACGCTCCAACCCGATCGGGATAGCCGGCGTGCCGTTATAAAAGCCGTCCGCGGGGATATCAACGAATACGCCCGTTTGGGCGCCCAGTTGGACACGATGGCCGAGGGTGAGATGGCCCGCCACGCCGGACTGCCCGCCCAACACGCAGAAATCGCCCAGCGTCGTGCTGCCGGCGATGCCGACCTGTGCGGTGATGAGGCACTGTTGGCCGATACGGACGTTATGGGCAATCTGGACCAAGTTATCGATTTTCGTACCGCGGCCGATGACCGTCTGGCTGAAGCGAGCCCGGTCGATGGTCGTGTTGGCGCCGACATCCACATCGTCTTCAAGGACAACATTACCAATCTGCGGGATGCGGTGAATCTGGCCGCCAGCGGGTTCGTAGCCGAAGCCATCAGAGCCCACGACCACGCCTGGCTGAAGGCGACAGCGTAAGCCCAAGCGGCAATAGTCCGCAAGCGTGACACCGTTCTTCAACCAGCAGCCTGCACCGACGACGGCCTGCACACCGATCAAGCATTGGGCTTCGATGACGGCCCCCGCGCCGACGTGCGCACCGGCGCCAATCACGCAGAGCGGGCCGACATAGGCGGAGGCGTCGATGACGGCCGTGGCGTCGACCACTGCCGTCGCATGGATGCCGGCGGCGGGCTTCGGCCATAGCTGGGCCTCGATGGCGGCGCAAACGAGTGCCAAGGCATAGGAAGGCTTGGGGACGCGAAGGAAAGCCTGCCCAGCGGCAGGCTGCCCCACATAATCGCCAGGGACGAGAATGACGCCGGCCCGGGAAGTCGGGACTTCCGTCGCATACTTGGGGTTACCCAAGAAGGACAAGTCCTCGGGGCCGGCTTCCGCCAAGGAAGCCAAGGAGCGCACCTTGCCCAGATACTCGCCCTCGACCTTCGTCGCGCCGGTGAGGGCGACGAGTTGTTGGGTGTCGAGTGAGATGGACATGGGCTGAAATAAACCGCCCCTGACGAGCAGGGGCGGTTGGTCTTATTTAGCGGCCGGCTTGTCGCCAGCGGGTGCCACTGGAGCGGCCGGAGTAGCCGGTGCGGCCGGTACTTCGGCGGGCTTGTAGCCGGCGTTCAGGACCTTCACGACCTCATCGGTGATGTCGAGGGAAGCGTCGGTGTAAAGCGAGACGCCCTTCGGAAGGACCAGCTGCAGCGACTTCACCTTGGAGATTTTTTCCACTTCGGCACGGACCTCAGCACCAATCGTCTTGGTCATCTCGGCCTGACGCTGCTGGATAGTGGCGTTGGCTTCCTGAATAAACTTCTGCAGTTCGGCGCGGCGCTGCTGAAAGACTTCCGATTTGCTCTGGAATTCGGCTTGGACCGACTTCTTGCCAGCTTCGCTGAGGAGCGGGCTTTGGCCGCGCTTCTCGATGGCTTGCAGTTCGGCAATCATACCTTCGACTTCCTTACCGCGTTCATTGATGGCGGCCTGGGCGGCGGCTTGGGACTTCTGGATGTCCCCCTGAATGGCGACGGCCTTCCCGTATTTCTTCATCACTTCATCGGCGTCAACAATACCGATATTAGGGGCAGCGGCGTGCAAAGTGACCGCGGCGAAGGTAAGGGCTAGGAAAAATGACTTCATAGTAAAGAGAGGTAGAAGGTTGGCGGAAGGCTTGGCAATCAAAAGACGGTCCCGAAGCTAAAGTTGAACTTCATCCCGCCGCCATTGAGCTCGGCCCCGGTAACTGGATTTTTCGTGGTCTGTAGCGGAAACCCGAAATCGAGGCGCATCACCGCGCCGCCAAGGAGGATGCGCAGCCCGACCCCAACGTCGGAATTGGCT
>CAIYAN010000309.1 GCA_903924185.1 uncultured Opitutia bacterium
CGCCACATCGGGATTATGGGCGAGTGCGGCCGTTTCGAGGTCAGCGGCGGGCACATCGACGAGACCCGGCGGCAAGGTGAACGTCGGTTCGAGCACCGTGAAGCGGGCTTCGGCGGGGGCGGAGAGCAGGTGGGCGAGCTCGATGCGGGACGCCTGCATGTTTTGGCGGAGCGCTTCCAGTTGGCGGATATTTTCGAGCAGCGCCTTTTGCAGGCGGAGGCTCTCGCTGGGTGGGCGGAGCCGTTCCTGTTCGAGGCGGCGACCCTCGACGAGGGCGGCTTCGGCGGCACGCAGTGTCTCGATCAACTCAGGCTCGAGCCGTTGGGCGACGGCCACGCGCCAGAACGCCGAGCGCACCTCAGCGAGCAGCAAGTGGGTGGATTTGCGGCGGCGCTCGACGGCGGATAGCGCGCGGTCGCCGGCCTGTTTGGCGGCGTAATAACTCGTGCCGAAATCGAGCAAACTCCACGTTGGTCCCACGCTGGTGCCCAAGTGGTTACGGTCACTGGAAATCGATGGGTTGGCGAGCGAAGGTCGGCCCGTCACGCTATCACGCGAGCGCACGATGCTTTCGTTGTCGCGGTGGTAGTAGCCGGCCTCAGCTGTGAGCTTCGGCAGCGTTTCGTACTTCGCCAAATCGAATTGGCCGAACGCGATGGCCGTCTCCATCGCCTTGACGCGACGATCGAGGTTATGTTGGAGCGCGCGGGCGTAGGCGAAGCCTAAGGTCAGTTCAGCGGGGAGTGGCTCCTTCTCGGCAGTAAGCAGCTGGATCGTCGCGGCGTTACGACGCGCGACCTCCTCGGAGCTCATCGCTTCGGGGCGCATGGATAAGCAACCAGGCAGGAAGAGCGCGGCGGCGAAGAAGAAGCAGGCGGCGGGGCGAAGCGCCGAACGAGAAGGCTGGGACATAGGTTTAGAAGCCGGCCTCGCGCCAGAGCAGCGAGAGGGACGAACGGTAAAGACGGACGATGGGGGCCTCCCCTGCCCCGCGGATGACCAGCTGACCGCGCCAATCGTGGCCGGCGAAGTCAGGCAAGGGCTCATCGGCAATAAGCGTCACGCGGTAGACGGAGCGGGTCGGGATAGCGTTACCGCGGGCATCGGCGTGGGCGGCCACGGAGCCACCGGCGGTTTCGGCGAGGATAGGAAGCGAGAGCACTTGGGCCACATCGCGGTCGATACGGGTCACGCGCAGGGACAGCGCGCGGGCGGAGTGGTCGGGCACGTAGAATTTAGCCGTCGCACCGACGAAGACCCGGTGGACCATCTCATCGTCGACGTAGGTCACCACCTCCCAGCTCAGGGGACGGCGGACGACGAACAACGGCTCATCCTTGGCGACCCACGCGCCACTCGAAAGTTCGGGGTCGAGCCACTTCACGACTCCGGCGCTGGGGGCGAGAGGGCGGAGTTTGGCGGCGGCATCGCGCAGGACTTCGCGTTGGGACTGGACCGTCTCCAATTCGCCGAGCAGGACGGGCAGACGCTCGGACAATTCGGCGGACACGCGGGCGGACGCCACATCGGCGGACAGCCGACGGATA
>CAIYAN010000310.1 GCA_903924185.1 uncultured Opitutia bacterium
CAGATTCGCGAAGCCGCCACCGAAGATGTCGTCGAGCGCGAGAAGCCGGCCAAGAAGCAGCACCTCGTCTTAATCAGTGAACCCGAGGAAGGGCTCCCGAAGGACTTGGTCGGTTGGGTCGTGCAAATCCTCGAAGACGACGATCCGCGCGAGGTCGCCGAGAAGATCGCTGATACGGCTTCGGCTTTCAATAACACCCCGAAGGGAGAGCGCGTGCCCGTGACTTCTTTTGGTGATGCCTGCCAGAGCTTGCCTCCGAAATTATTGAAGGAGAAGAATGTTTGGGTGAAGACGCGTGAGCCGGTGCGGATCTTTGCGGTGAAGAATTCGCTCGGTCGTCGTCGCGGCCGCGGGGAGTGATTTAAAAGTCCACTTTCTAATGCGGAGCATTACGCGAAAAACGCATTTTTTGACGCGTTTTTGCGACAGTGATGGTGTTAAGTAATCGAAAGAGGCGTTTTTCCGCGGGCTCGATTCGTCTCGCCACTGCCGAGTCTGCTCCGCAACCTCGGACTGTATGAAGTTTAGGAATTTCCCGATCTACCGTATCGAATGGGTCACCTCCATTTTCTTGATCGGTACGGCTTTGTTGTCTTTGACCGTGGTTCCGTGGTTCCTCTGGAATCAGTATCACTTGGCCGCAGGTGATCCCGGCAAGGTGCAGGGCTGGCCCTTCATCTGGGCGATGTTCGTTTTCTATTACTACGCCACGGGCTTTGGCATCACCCTGGGCTACCACCGCCTCTTCTCGCACCTCTCCTTCAAGGCCAAGTGGCCGGTGAAGCTCTTCGTCCTCCTTTTCGGCGCGGCTTCCTTCGAGAATTCTGCCCTAGATTGGTCCGCCGACCACCGGATCCACCATAAGCATGTCGATGAAGACCAGGACCCTTACGACATCTCCAAGGGCTTCTTTTACGCCCATATTGGCTGGTTGCTCTTCCGCCTGAAGCCAAAGCCTCCCGTCACTAACGTGAAGGATCTCGAGGCTGACCCGCTCGTGATGTGGCAGCACCGCTACGTCCAATGGATTGGTCTCACCGTCGGCTTCATCACCCCGACCCTGTTGGGCTGGGCGTGGGGTTACTTCAATAACTACGAGGCTCCCTGGATGACCGCCCTGGCTGCCTTCCTCATCGCCGGATTGCTCCGTACGGTCGTGGTCCAGCAGGGCACCTTCTGTATCAATTCGCTCTGCCACATGATTGGCCGTCGCCCTTATTCGACCACCCACAGCGCTCGCGACTCTGGCGCCGTGGCTTTGCTCACCTTCGGCGAGGGTTACCATAACTACCACCACGAGTTCCAGCACGACTACCGTAATGGCGTGAAGGCTTGGCAGTTCGACCCGACGAAGTGGATCATCTGGTCCCTCGAAAAAATTGGCCTCGTCCAAGACCTCCGTCGCGTCCCCGACGCCCGTATCCTCGCCGCTGAGTTGAAGGAGAAGAGCCGCACGCTGGGTTCGGATATCGATAAGCTGGCGGCCCGCCTCGATGCGCACACCCGCGAACTCAAGGCCCGGACCATCACCGCGGCACACGAGCTGGCCAAGGAATTAGCCGCTCGCTCGGAAGCTTTGAAGGAAGCCGCGTTGACCAAGGCTGAAGTGGGTGCCGAAACGATGGCCGAACTGCGTGCGCTTCTGAAGGATGCGGCGGAGATGCTTGAGTCCTTGCGCCGCGCAGATGCAGGCGCAACGGCTTAAGCCACCTTACCCGTTCTTCCGGAACGACTCCACTAGACTGAGGACTTGGGCCTCAATCTGGGGGAGTGCGTCTGCCGGTTGGGCGAAGTCGATGTCGTGGACCTGCCAGTAGTCGATCCGGTCGGCCCACTCGGGGTGAGCCTTGAGCATCATGGCGTAATGCTCGTCTTTTTTCAGGGCGATGGCACGGTGGGCCCGAGCGAGGTCTTCCGGCCGTAGCTGGACTGGCTCGGGTCCGGTAAGGTCTTCCGGGATGCCTAGGTGCTTGAGTCGGGCCCGCGTATCGACCGAAATGCGGGTCGGCTCGTCGGCCACCATGGAAGTCAGGAGCCCACGGGAAAAGGCCCGAAAAGGCAGCCCGTCGCGGTGGGCGTGCCAATTGAACAGGGCCTCCGCATGGCGGCTCCGGTAGAAGTTGCCCGTGCAAATGAAGAGCACGTGGGGATGAGAATCTGCGCTTGAGCGGGAGGTCATGCTCGGTAAAGTCCGTCCAACCTAACTCCACCGTCATGGCACGCAACCTGTTCGTTCTCTCCGCTCTCTCTTTGGTCCTCGTCGGCTGCTTCGGCCCAGACAAGGCCCCTAGCCCTGTCTCCGATGGTGGCCCGGTCTTCACCGGTGCGCCCCTTGTCATCGACAATGGTGGCCTCGTCCCAGTTCCTGCTTTGACGACCCCTGCCGCTAAGCCAGCGGCCACCAAGGCTCCGACCAAGAAGGCGCCTGGTACCCGTCTGCCAATCAGTAACGCTGGTAACAAGTAAGCCGGCGCCGATCGCCGATTGCTTACAGTAAGGAGACTTCGGTAACGAAAGTCTCGACCCGACCGGGCTCCGCAAAACGGAGCCCGTTCTTGTGTTCGGGGCTATTGGGTGGGCCCATCCAAGGCTCGACGCAATAGAACGGTGCTTCCGCGTCGGGCGTCCAGGTGACGATGGTCGTCCAGGCATCCGGAATCGGTTCTTCCCCAACTTTCACGGAGAGGTTTTCTTCGCCGGAGCGCGGTCCGAAGGAAACGGTCGCATCCTTGAGGTTCGTGAAAATACAGTCCGGCAGGTGCGGGTCGTCGAAGGCAAACTCGCTCCGGCCCTTGAGTTCACCAAAGGGGATGAGTTTGCCGTCGGCGGCGTGGCGCCACTGTTTTTTGGAGCCAATCTTCAGCAGGTAGTCGTGCCGGTTGAGGCCCGCGTGCCACGGGAGGGTGAAGTAGAAATGATGCCCAGCGCACCAGGGCAAGGGGTGGCTATCTTGGTTCTCGAACTCGAAGGTGCAGCGCAGGAAGAGTTCACGGAATTCGTAGCGGATGCGGAATTCGTAAGCGAACGGGTAGCACGCGCGGGCCCGGTCGTCGGGGACCATGCGTACGAGCGCATGGCGGTCGCTGCTCTCGATGATTTCAAA
>CAIYAN010000311.1 GCA_903924185.1 uncultured Opitutia bacterium
CACCTGCGCGTCGAGGCAGTTGTAGGCCACGTTGGTCTTGCCGTCGACGAACCAGCGGAAGAACGGCTTCTTGGATTCGTCGACCACCTTGGTCCACGGCTTAAACCACGTCAGCTCCTTGGCTTCGTCGGCCCAGAAACCATCCGGATCCTGAATCGAGCGCTGGTAGAGGGCGTTGTAGCCGTCCATGCCCTTCACGCGGGCCTTGGCGACGAACGCGGCGCTCGGCGCGAAGACCTGCTCGTTGGAGCCGAAGCCTTCGGCGCTGGCCTTCTTGACGTCGTCGATCTCTTCGTTGGCGTCGGAGTTCTGAGGGGTGGTGGCCATGGTTTTACGTTTGGAGCGAAGGATGAGGTAGATGGAGAAAGCGACGAGGATGGCGAGCGTGAGGACGAGCCAAGGGGTGTCGGAGATATCGGGGTCGAGGGCGGGGAGCGCCGTAAAGGGTGCCATGGGGTGGATGGGGTAGGAATATGAACCCAGCGGGTCGCGGGAGGGCAACCAAAACGCGGGGTCTGTGAGTAGTTTGACCCCTTGGGCGCGGCTTTGTTGCCTAAAGTTCAGCCACCAGTTCCGCGAAGCCGTCGACCACCCGGACACCCAGCCCTTCGAGCCGCTCGCGATGCTGGTGCCCGTGGGCGGTCAGCACGCAGTCGACACCCATGGCGGCCGCGGCTTCGGCATCATGGTCCGTGTCGCCGAAGTAGAGGACCTCGTCGGGGCGGAGGCCCAGGTCGCCGAGATGGAGGCGGGCGCGTGCCTCCTTGCTGCCGGCGTGGATGTCGTCTCCACCGCACATCTTGATGAAATGCCGGTCGAGTCCGTAATGTCCGAGCGTGGCCACGAGCAGGTTGCGTTCGTAAGCCGAGAGCACCGAGTGCGTGAGTCCGGCGGCGGTGAGCCCGTCGATCAGCCTCTCCGTATGCGGGTGCAGGCGGCACTCTGCTTTGCGTTCCTCGTAGGCGGAGACGAAGCGATGGGACATCGTGCGGAAGGACGCCTCGTCGGGCGTGAGGCCGAGGGACTGGTAGACCTTGATGACCGGGAAACGGAAGATCTGTCGGTAGCGCACCGGGTCGACGAGCGGGTGGCCGTCCTGCTCGAGGATCCGGTTCAGCGACTCGCAGCACAGCCAGGTGTCGTCGAGCAGCGTGCCGTTCCAATCCCAGACGGCGTGACGATAGTCGGTGAGCTTCTTACGCATGGGCGGGTACCAGGGAGAAAGCCTCGATGGCCACGCCTTGGCAACAGTGGGCGAGGTCGGGAGCGCGGCCGCCGACAGCAAAGCCGTCCCAGCGGAGCGGCAGGTCGCTCCACTTCGAGGTCGAAGCTTGGCTGAGTTCATAAGGCCTATGGTGCACTTGGCCGCGGACGAGTCGGCCGCCGCGCTCGGAAAAGAAACTATACCGTTCTGCTAGGTGGAACTCGAGCGTGCCAGGTATGGTGACCTGTGGCGTCGACGTGGGCGCCCAGGCGTACTGCGCCGTGTCCGTCTCGCCGCTCCGGCGGCAGGATTGCGCGAGGCCCGGGCCGAAGTCCATCGTCGCGTGTTCATAGGGCAGGCCGAAGCCCGCGCGGGCGATCACGACGGCCGGGGCGCGGTCGCAGTCGAGCGAGAAGAACCACACGCCGGGTTCACC
>CAIYAN010000312.1 GCA_903924185.1 uncultured Opitutia bacterium
CTCTTTTCTTTCCGATAGGCGCGGGCGAGGAGGGTGACGGGTGGGACGAGGGTGATGGCTGAGCCGGCTTGGCGGAGGCCACGGGCGATTTGAAGGTGGCACCCGGGGTTCGCGGTGGCGAGGACGGATGCACCGGTGCCGATGACGTGCCCGACCTTACGGACGAGGAGCTGTTCCGACTGCACGGGCTGGGTGATATTATAAATCCCGGCGCTCCCGCAGCACCAGTTGGCCTCGGGGAGTTCGACGAGCTTCAGGCCAGGGATGAGTTTAAGGAGGTCCCGCGGCTGCTGGGTGACCTTCTGGCCATGCGTCAGGTGGCAGGAGTCGTGGTAAGTGACAGTGAGGTCGCCTAGGCCCGTCCGCGGGGTAAGGCAGCCGTACTCTAGCAGCCACTCGTGGATGTCCCGTAGCTTGGTGTCCCAGAGCTTGGCCAGCGGCGCATAGACGGGGTCGTCCGCGAGTAAGGCGCCATAATGGCGGAGATGATTCCCGCAGCCGCCCGAGTTCGAGATGATGGCGTCGAACTGAGACGGTGGAAAAAGGTCGATCATCCGCTTGGCCAATGTCTTGGCCGCAGCGGCTTCGCCATTGTGCGCGTGGAGGGAGCCGCAGCAGGGTTGGACGGAGGGCGTGTGGACCTCGCAGCCATTGGCCAAGAGGACATCGGCCGTGTCGCGGTTGAGTTCGGCGAAGACGAGGTCTTGCACGCAGCCCGTGAGTAGGGCCACGCGGTGCGACTTCTTGGCCGGCGATTCGACGGGGCGAATAAGCTGCGGCGAGAACTTTGTGGCGATGGTCGGGCACTGCGGCTCGAGGCGGCGAAGGTCTGGCGGGAGTAGTTTCGTCAGGCCCATTTTCCGGAAGGCGGTTTGCAGTCCGAGGCGTTGATAAAGCCAGAGCAGACGACCGGCGAGGCGGAGCAGTCGGGGCCGCATGAAGAGCCCGCGCATCGTGACCGTCCGCCAGAAGCGGCTAGTGAAGGTCTGATTCAGGCCGGCGGACTGGACTTCGGCCCGGGCGGTCTCGAGTAGGTTAGAATAATCCACGCCCGCGGGGCAGGCCGTCTCACAGGCCAGACAACCGAGGCAGTAGCTCATCTCGTCGGCGAAGGCCGGCGATAGCTTCAGCTCGTCGTCCGCCACTGCCCGCATGAGGGAGATTCGCCCGCGGGGGCTATGGCGTTCTTTCTTCGTCGCGACGTAGGTCGGGCAGGCTGGGAGGCACATCCCGCAATGCATGCACTGCTGGAGGATCGAATAATCGAGGAGTTTGAGCGAAGGCTTCATCCCTCAGTCGAAAATCTTACCGGGGTTGAGTAGGTTGCGTGGGTCCCAGGCGCGCTTAATCTCGCGCATCAGGTCGTGGCTGTTCTCACCGACTTGGCGGCGGAGCCACGCCTTCTTGGCGAGGCCAACGCCGTGTTCGCCGGTGATGGTGCCGCCGAGCGCGAGGGTCTTCGTTACGATTTCCTCGAGCGCTTCGTGGACGCGGGCCATTTCCGCCGCGTCGCGTTCATCCGTCAGGAAGGTCGGGTGCAGGTTGCCATCGCCCATGTGACC
>CAIYAN010000313.1 GCA_903924185.1 uncultured Opitutia bacterium
AAGTGGAAGCCTAACGAGACCACCAATCCGCGGCTGGTCAAGAGGTGCGCCCAGAGTAACCGCAGCGTCCCCAGGACCCCGTCCCGGCGCCAGGACACGTCCAGCGGGGCTTCGGTTGGCCGCGTGCGCAGCATGGGTTTCCGTTCGGCGGTCATCGTTGGGCACGTTCTATGCGGACCCCGCACTCACTCAACCTTCACGTCACTCCGACACCAAAGCGTCACCCATCCGTAAGATTCACCGCGGTAACTCAAACCTTTCGGCTCAGCTTCGGCCGACGCCTAACCAGGGGTTTCAAAGGTGCGTCGAGTTCCGCTAACCGCGCCGCCACTAAGTCGCCCAGTAAGCGCGCATCGGGCCGCCAGTCTACGGGCACGAGGAAACAGTGCTTCCGCACCACGTAAGCGCTGAGGCGCGAACGGAAGGCGACGATACTGCGCTCACTCCACGGGGCGAGCGTGAGGTGCTGCTTGTAGGCGCAGAGCCCAAAGATGTATTCATGGCCACGCTTGATCTGCGGCACGTTCCAAGCGATGACCACCTGTAAATCAGCGAATTGCCCGAGGATAGTCGCAATCGTCGCCCGCACCGTTGCTGCCTTGGTTTCGTCCAAGGTCGCGAGATAACCTTCCACGGTCTGCGGACGGCGCCGAGCGTTCATCGCGCAGGGGCGGCGTACCCCGGTAGGGTCACTCGATAGACGAGGATGCGGTTGGGCGTCTCGACGACTTCCATGCCAGGCTGCGAGGAGGTCGCGTCATACGATTTACCCAACATCGCACCCTCCGCCGTCAGGAAGTCGTTATCGTTACCGACTAAAAGAAAATAGTCGTCGGGGTAGGCCCGGTCTAAACAGGAGACGATGGCGAGCGCCTCCCACTTGGCCGATAGCGATGCGGGGGAAATCACCCCCACGCGATGCCCCGCGGCGGCGGCCTTCGCTGCGCCCGCCGGACCAACGACGTTAAGATTCAAACCAAACCGGGCTAACTGCGCCGGGTTGAGAAGGTTAACGAATTCCGCACCCGTGGCGGCCGTCAAACCATAGGCCGGCGCCAAGGTCGCGCCGCTGCCACGGACGGCGGCGGCGTAACCGGATTCATAAGTCGTCCCAACGAGATTGGTCGCGGCGCGCGTACTAATAAACAAGACACTTTTATAGATGTGCGGGGCCGCGGCATACCCCACTGCGGCCGCATCGGGCACATAGGCCGCCTTGCCCGAACCACTCCCGCTACTGTCACGCGCCAAGATAAGAAAATCCGAACGACTTAAGGCAATCAGCTCCGACTGGGCCGTCGACTTATTCGCGGGCTTACCCAAGCCGGCCGTGTTAAAAGTGGGGAGTTCGACCAAGTAATGGCCGACTGGCTGCCGAGGGGCGGCTCCCGCCTGGAGATCATAGACAACCAACCGCGCGTAGGCCCGATTATTGTCTTCCTCCGTCGGACAATCCTGCCGCAGCGCCCCTTGGAGCATCGCCACGAGGAAGCGACCATCCGGGGTGACATCCACGCCTTCGTAGCCTTGGTTATCGCGCCGGCCTCCGGTCTGGACTTCGACGGCCAGCTTATCCGTGGTGAAGCCGGAGAATTTCTTACCCTCGAAGCGCGGCAAGAAGGCATTCGGCGGCGTCAAAAGGCCAAGCATCCGCCCCTGCGGAGAGAGATGGTAAATCGTGGCGCCATACTCTTCAGAGAGATAGAAGGTGCCATCGGGATGTAAGCCGAGGCCTTCCGCATCGACGGCAAACTTACCGTGGCGCACTGGCACCGGCGAGAATCCCTGCAGGGTGTCGTCGCGGGGGTCGAGGCCGGTCGTCACGTTGCCTTTGAAATCTAAGAGGGTGCGCGTGGCCTTGAAGGCGAGCGTTAGGTTAGGCGTGAGTACTGGGTCACGTCCATAGTCGGGCCGGAACTTTATCTCAAAGCGCTGTAGACGCGCAGGGTAGTCGACCGTGCCTTGAACGTTATAACCGCGGTCGGGTAGACTAAATAGCGTGCCCCCGTAGGTGCCGTCGGCATTGCGGCGCCAAGTCTTCGGGTCGATCTTGAAAGATGAAAACGAGCCTAGGCTATCACCCCGGTCATCCAACGCCCCGACCGCGAGCTGACCGACCCCGACCAAGCCTTTGTTCACGAACTTCGCCCCACCCAACCACACTGGCTTGGCCTCACCGACGGGGGTCGAATCTAGATTCGGCGTCGTATAGGTGGTAGCCCCACCCACCGCCAACGCCGAGGCCAGGAGTAAGGCAAGCGCGCGGATGGCGTGGCATCTGAACATCCCCGAACGATGGGTTTCGCTCGCTCGGCTGAACAGGCTACACTCTGTCAACTTCCTGTGACGATTGTGTCGGAAGTGTAACGGCCTGGTCAGCTCAGTGGCGCCCCAACGGCCGCGATCTCCTCAGCCAAGCCAAAGGACAACGTCATGCCGGCCCCACCGAGGGCGTTCACGAGCGTGACACCGGGCATGGGGGTCAAGACGAGTTCGGACTTACCTGCCAGCTTCGGATAGTAGCCCGTCCAATGCTCGGCGATGCTCCGCTCAGGAATGCGCGCGAATTCATCGAGATAAGCCAACACGAGGCGATCGATGGCCTCGCGCTGGAAGGGGTCATGGGTCGCCCCATACTCGTGGGTGTCGCCCAAGGTCAGGCCGCCATCGCCGTTTTGGGAAACCAAGACGTGCACACCCCAGTGCATCTCTTCGACCCGCGCCTTCGAGAAATGCTGCTTCAGTTCCGCCAGCGAAGGACAGAGTGCGAAAGCGTCGTAATGCGCCAAGGTCAGGCCAGCACACAAGGCCGGACCCAACTTCCACCCGGGAGGCTGCGGGGCCGTGCGGAGCATTTGTAGTTTACAGACGGTGACACCCGCCGCGGCCAGCTCGCGTGGGAAAAGGGTCCGGAGGTCCGGTCCACTGCAGACAAAGATCTGGTCCGCTTCCGCGCGTGTCCCGTCCGCAAAGGTCACCACGCCTGGCTCGACGCGCGTGGCCACGAGGCCGAAACGGAACTGGACGGCGGCACGTTCGCTCAGCCAGCGGACAATCGCCGCCGGAGCGGTCCGCGGGTTGACGGTGTGCTCATGCGGGCTGAAGAGCGCACCGACTAATTTCTCCGTCCGCACAGCCGGACTGCGCCGACCGGCTTCTTCCGGCCCGAGGACTTCGATGCCCTTCCCGAAGGCCGCCGCGAACTCGCGCAAGACGCGGAGCTCCAAGTCAGAATGGGCCAAGGTCAACGACCCAGTGGCGTGAATCTCCACCCCCGCCTCGACGGCGA
>CAIYAN010000314.1 GCA_903924185.1 uncultured Opitutia bacterium
ACCTTCTTCGGCCCGAGGCCAGGAATTTGAATAACTTCCAGTAAGCCAGGCGGAATACTCGCCTTCAGCTTCTGGTGAAACGGCAGGACCCCGTCGCGATGGAGGGTCGTGATCTTATCGACCAGCGCTTCCCCCATCCCCGGGATTTCTTCCAATTTATTCGTGGCAATCAACTCCCCTAAGTCTTCGGTGAGCGATTCCAGCGTTCGGGCACCCGCTGAATAGGCACGGATCTTAAACGGGTTTTCGCCCATCAACTCTAACAGCGTCGCAATCTCGTCGAGGACGGCGGCGATTTCGGATTTAGCCATCATGGGTGTCGCCCCTTTTCTCCTTGGTAGATGCTATTGAGTGCGGTGAAGTCAGCCTCGCGGCTACCACTCTCGATGACGTGCTGGTACTCGCCGGCGTGGCTCAGTTCCCACTCCGCGGCCTTAACACGACGGTCAATCTCGTCGGCGGGGTCGGTGCCGCGGCCCGTCAGACGGCGGCGCAGCTCAACGGGGTCGAGGACGCGGACGAAGGCTGTCACCAAGGCGGCGGCGAGGCGTGGGTTAGTAGCCGCTTGGGCCCGGATAGTCGCCGCGCCTTGGACGTCGACGTTCAAGAGCGCATCAAAGCCTGCATCGAGATGGGCAGCGACATCCTTGGCGCGCGGGCCGTAGAGGTTGCCGTGCACCGTGGCGTGCTCGAGGAAGACCCCAGCGGCGATTTGCTTTTCGAATTCGGCGCGGGCCAAGAAATGGTAATCCACGCCGTCGACTTCGCCCGGGCGAGGCGCGCGCGTGGTGCAAGTAATCACGCGCCGGATAGCCTGCGGGTAGGCATCGGTCAGGCGGCTACACAGGGTCGTTTTTCCGCTACCGGCGGGACCCGAAACAACGATGAGCAAAGGACGACTCACGCGAGGCAGGTCGAGTTGTAGAGGCAAGCCAAACCAAGGATGAAGCCCAACCCGCCGACGAGCTGGCGGCGAGTCGCCGAAGCCAGGACCCAGTCGCAGTGTTGGTTGAAGGCGACCGGCGACGAGGCCCACCAGAAACCAAAGAGCACCAAGATGCCGTAAGACACCGAGGCATCGAGGAGACTATAGGGCAACTGACGGTAGCCGGCATCGAGCGTCAGGCGCGCCAAAAATAACATAAGCACCGCGAGGCAGCGAACGGACAGGAAGTCTGGCATGTAGATATAGGTCAGCAAGCTCGCGCCCACGAAGACGATCATCACGATATTACGGGGCAGCCCGGCGAGGTCGGGGTCCGGCATCGTGTAGAGCTGCCAAGCAAACCAACCCACCGCGAGGGCCAGCAGCACGAGCGTCGCGGTGCGGTCGCGGCGGAACGAGACCAGCAGCGGCGAACCGCTGAAGACCAACCAGCCACCAAGGCAAAGAAAGGCGGCGAGGGCGTAATAGGCTTGGGCGAGCGTCACGCGGACAACTTAGGACAAGCCGACCGCCTGAAGCAACAAGGGAGGTTCACAGCCGAGCGACCAATGCACGCTCCGCCCAGACGGCATGCTCCGCGACCATCGGGTCGGTGTGGCCCAGCAAGGCACGGACCGCCAGCAAGTCATCGCCGGTCCCCGTATTACCGATCACCGTGAGGGCATTGCGCTGCCAGCGCCGGAGCCCCAACCGCTTGACCGGCGTCCCGCGGAAATGTTCGACGAACTGCTCTTCAGTCCAGGCCAGGGTCTCACGCAACACGGGTAAGGCCCGCGGGGCGAAGCGGGCTTCCTGGGTGGCTTTGGCCCAACGATTCCAAGGGCAGACATCGAGGCACTCGTCGCACCCAAAGACCCGATTTCCGAGGGGCCGACGAAACTCTTCGGGAATCGGCCCGTCGTGTTCGATCGTCAGATAGGCCAAGCAGCGGCGGGCATCCAATTGATAGGGCGCGACGATGGCGGCGGTCGGGCAAGCATCGATACAGCGCGTACAGGTACCGCAGCGGTCGGCCTCCTTCTGCGAAGGCTCG
>CAIYAN010000315.1 GCA_903924185.1 uncultured Opitutia bacterium
CGTCGGCCTGTACCCGCAAAAGCGTAGCGCGACCATGCCACTCCTGCACCTCGTGCAGGAAGACCGCGGCTACATCACCCAAGAGGATATGACCTGGGTCGCCGAGCTCGTCGGCGTGACCCCAATGCAGGTCCTCGAGGTGGTGACGTTCTACCCAATGTATCGCCAGTCGCCGATTGGCCGTCGCCACGTGCGCGTCTGCCGCACGCTGTCCTGCGCCCTCCGCGGTTCCTACGCGCTGATGTCCGAGCTCGAGAAGTCCCTCAACTGCGCGCGCGGTGAGACTTCGCCCGATGGCAACTTCACCTTGGAGTTTGTCGAATGCATCGCCGACTGCGGCTGCGGCCCGGTCGTTCACGTGGACAGCTCGATGCACGAGAACGTGAAGCCCGAAGACGCCGCCGCCTTCACTCAGCAGCTCAAGGCCACACTCACCGACCCGACCTACGGGCAAAAACCACCCGTCCCCGGCACGCCCGAGTGGAACGGTTAATCTCTAACTCTTCTTAGCGACATGTCCGCCGTCGAACGCCCCCTCATCTACGCCAACCTCCGCAAGCCTGGGTATTCCGTCGACATCGACTGCTACCAGAAGCACGGCGGCTACGAGGCCCTCAAGAAGGCCGTGGCAATGAAGCCTGAAGAAGTCTGCAAGGAAGTCGAGACCTCTGGCCTGCGCGGCCGTGGCGGCGCCGGTTTCCCGACGGGCATGAAGTGGAAGTTCCTCGACCGTAAGTCCGGCAAGCCCGCTTACCTCGTCGTCAACGCCGACGAATCCGAACCGGGCACCTACAAGGATCGCCAGATCATCTACCGGGATCCGCACCAGATGCTGGAAGGCATCGCCATCACGGCGTGGGCCATCCAGGCCAAACAGGCTTTTATCTACATCCGTGGCGAGTTCGTCCACGGCGCCAAGATTCTCGAGAACGCCATCGCGGAAGCGAAGGCCAAGGGCTTCCTCGGCCAGAACATTCTCGGCTCGGGCTACTCCTGCGAAGTCGTCGTCCACCGTGGCGGCGGTTGCTACGTCTGCGGCGAAGAGACTGGCCTGATCGAATCCCTCGAAGGCAAGCGTGGCTACCCGCGCATCAAGCCCCCGTATTTCCCGGCCGTCCTCGGTCTCTACAACTGCCCCACCATCGTCAACAACGCCGAGACCATGGCGCAGGTGAAGCACGTGCTCGCCTTCGGTGGCGCGGAGTTCGCTAAGATTGGTATCCCGGGCGACAGCGGCACGCACATCTGGGGCGTCAGCGGCATGGTGAAGCGTCCGGGCTTATACGAAATCGAAGCTGGCAAGGCCACCTTCGGCCAGTTGCTTTATGACTTCTGTGGCGGCCCCCTCGACGGTCGTACCTTCAAGGCGATTATCCCGGGCGGCTCTTCGACTAAGATTCTTAAGTTCGGTGAACGCTTCAAGGGCAAGCTCCCCAATGGCCAAGAGTTCGACTGGGCCCTCGAAGACATCCCCCTCGACTCAAACAGCATCGCAGCGTGCGGCACGGGCCTCGGCACCGGCGGCACCATCGTCCTCGACGATTCCGTCGAGATGATCCAAGCGCTCTCTAACCTGAATGCCTTTTACGCCCACGAGACCTGCGGTCAGTGCACGCCGTGTCGCGAAGGCTCCCTCTGGCTCTCCCGCGTGTCCAAGCGCATCACGACCGGTGGCGGCCAGGAATCCGACGTTCCGCTGCTGCTCGATATCGCGAACCAAGTAGCTGGCCGCACCATCTGTGCCCACGGCGAAGCCGTCGCCTGGCCCGTGCAGTCCGCGGTACCGAAGTTTAAGGACGAGTATGTGGAATCAATCCGTAAGCGCGTGAAGGGCGAAGACCTGCCGAAGCTTAAGTTGATTTAAC
>CAIYAN010000316.1 GCA_903924185.1 uncultured Opitutia bacterium
GAACTCGTTCGGGAACTTCGGCGTCACCGCGTTCTTTCCGTTCACGGGGGCGGGGTGGAAGGTCGCCGCAAAATCCGCTTCGGTGCTGATCATTTTGGTCACGGGCTTATCCGACTTTAACGTCACGAAGAAGCGCTCTAAGGGCTGGTGAGTGAAGGCGCGGAGCGTTGCAAAGGGGGCGGGTTTGAGGGCGACTAGGCCGGCCTTGCCATTAGGTAGCACGCCGACTTCCGCAAAAAGCTTCCCCGTGTTGCGGAGTTTTTCCCAAGCCAGCCCTGTGCCTTCGGCGACGTAGTAGGACTCGATACCCGCGCGGACGTCGCCGTTGTTCCAGCTCCACCGGCCTTGCCCCTTACGGGTCAGTAGGAACGGACTGCTGGACGGCTTGGTCAAGGTTGGCTCACCATAGCTGGCAACACCGTCCGCCCCTTTCTTTAAGGGGATGTAGATGGGGGCGTCGTCTTTGATCGTATAACTGAAGGACGCAATTAAATCGGTTGGGCCGGGATGCAGCTGATTCCATTCCTTCAGCAGATTTTCCTTCTGGGTGGAGTTGAATGATTGGAAGCCGTAGCGGAGAATCACGTAGTCGCCCTTGGTAAGGTCACGTGGATCGACGGGCTCGCAGACCAGTAAGAAACGTTCACCCGAGGCCAGCGGTCGGCTGTGGTCAAAGACCATCCAGCTAAGGACGCCGAACTGTAACGCCAAGGCTCCGACGAGGAGGCGTGTGCGCATGGGCATCAGTTTCGCCACCATGGCTTCGAGCCAGGACGGACGGAAGTCAGGCATCTCTTCGGCAATCTCTGCCTCGCGTGGTTGGCGCCAGACCATGGCGAGGCCGAAGAGGACCAACCCGATGAACAGGAAGATGCCGGCCATACCGAGGTACCCTAACTCCTTCTCGATGTCGACGTAGCGCCAAGTGAGCCAACCGAGGAAGACGAGCGCTCCATAGACGTAGGGGCGTAGGCGTTTCTCGCCGAGGCCTTGGCGAATGAGCGTCACGGCGAGCAGTAGCGTCGTCACGTTGGCGATCGCTACGATGAGCACCCAGAGCTGGTCGCGTTGCCTGAAGTTGTCGACGTTCAGGCTGCCGAGTAGGCTCGTGCTGAGTGCCAGCACGGCCACGAGGCCGAGCCAGGCCGCATGGCTGTCTTGGCGTTGGCGGGCGCGGACGATGGCCCAGATGGCTAAGCCTGCGGTCACGGCGGAGAAGACGAAGTCATGCCGCAGGAAGTTTCCGGCTAGCCGGTTATTGCTCGCGCTGTCCATGCTGCCGAGCGCCAGCGTGACGAACGCGACGCCTAAGGCCCCGATAAATCGGAAGCCCCGACCACGCGGGTCGCCCGTGGGGTGCAGGGCTGCGATGACCAGCGGGAGCACGAAGACGTGGGCGGGCGTGTAGCCCCCAAACATGAACCATAAGAACAGCGTCGACCAAGCCAAGGCCCCGGCGAGTGCCGGCCGGGCTCGGCGGTAGGCGGCCATCGCGGAGGGTGCGATTAAAAGCAGGAAGACCAAGCGCTCGCCATGGTGGAGGGCCATTTCCCGCGAGGCGTAGTGGTCGGTCTCCATGTTCAGCCAAGTCCCGGCCAGCACGATGACGACCAAGTGAAGAACGGTCGCGTCGAGCAGGAGGGCGAAGGGAATCGTGAACACGCACCAAGCCAGCACGGCATCAGGGCTATGGGCGTCGAGGTGGTAGATCTGCCCGATGAGCGCAATACCGCCGCCGTACATCAGGCAGCCCAGCAGGTGGCCGATGATGGCACTGCGTTCTTGGCCCTTGAGGAAGAAGTAGAGCCCGGCGCCTTGGATGACCGCGAGCGCCGTGAACACGATGGCCAGCTGACCTTCGCGGGAGAAGTCGGCCCAGTTATGGCTAATGACGAGGAAGATGGATGCCCCGAAGAGCATGACCGCCAGCGTGCGCAGGGCGAAGGCGAGGGCGCCGGAGTCGGTGGCTTCTTCTGGGTAGCGGGCGAGAATCCGTTCGCGTTGCTCGGCGCCGATGAGGCCGTCGGAGTTCCAGGCAGCAGATTCCTTGGCCAGCCATTCGCGGAAACCTTTGGGGAGGGACATGAGGGGAAGGTTAGCGGGGAAGGGGGAAGGGGGAAGGAGATTTAGGGGATGGGGGAAGGGGGATAGGGGATAGCGGTTGGGGGATAGGGGAGGGGGGATAGGGGAAGGGGGATGGGGGAAGGGGGAAGGGGGTTGGCGGTTGGGAAGATGCCAAAGGCAAAGGGTCGTGAGGGTTTCATTCATCTGCTAACCGCCGAACGCTATCCTCCAACCGCTCGTTGGGTGACTTCTCTCGTCACCCAACAAAAAGCCCCGGCGGGTGCCGGGGCTTCGTTCGGGAGGTGGCGGGCGCCTTAGGCGACCGTGACTTCCTTGTTCAGGTAGACGTCCTGAATGGTGTGCAAGAGCTTGGCGCCTTCTTCAATCGGACGCTGGAAGGCCTTGCGGCCCGAGATGAGGCCCTGACCACCGGCGCGCTTATTGATGACGGCCGTCTTGACGGCTTCCGCGAAGTCGTTGCTGCCGGAAGGGCCACCC
>CAIYAN010000317.1 GCA_903924185.1 uncultured Opitutia bacterium
CTTTTTGGAAGGCATCCCAAGCGGCATCCACCGCGCGCCGGTAAGCCTTGGTGATGGCGGCGACGTACTCCGGAGACTTCAGGCGGCCCTCAATCTTCAACGACTTTACCCCAGCGCGGATTAAGTCGGGCACCACCTCGATACTCGCCAGGTCCTGCGGCGAGAGCAGGTAGGCCTTATCCCCGAGAGCACGAACGACCCCGTCGACGACCAGCTCGTAGGGCAAGCGACAAGCTTGGGCGCACTCGCCACGATTGGCGGAGCGGCCACCGAGCGACTCACTGGTCAGGCACTGCCCCGAATAGGCCACGCAGAGGGCGCCGTGGACAAAAACCTCGAGGTCGAGGGGGGCGGGCTTGGTCCCTTGTTCGGACTGGAGTTTCTCGATTTCGGGAATGGATACCTCGCGACCTAACACGGCTAAAGATGCGCCCAGCTCCTTCGCGTAATCGACGCCCGCGGCGCTCGTGACCGTCATCTGCGTCGAAGCGTGGATGGGGAAGTCTGGCGAGATGCGGCGAATCAGGCGGCAGATACCAGCGTCCTGAACGATGGCGGCGTCGACCCCTGAGGCGATGATCGTGCGGAGCACCCGGGTAGCCTCGGCGAGTTCGTCGGGGAAAATGAGCGTATTAAAAGTCACATACCCCTTGACCCCGCGGCCATGCAGGTAGGCCATGAGGCTCGGCAGATCAGCTTCCTCGAAATTATGGGCCCGGACCCGGGCATTGAAGCGCCCCACCCCGAAGAAGATAGCGTCCGCCCCGTTCTCGACCGCTGCCTTGGCACAATCCCATTCCCCCGCAGGCGAGAGGACTTCGGGCTTTCGGAGGGCGGACTGGAGGGAGGCGGCGGGCACGACCCGACAATGAAGCCACCTTACCCATGAGGGGAAGCGAGAAAGCGGGGCAGTCGGGGCAGGTTTAGCCCTCCAGTCCCTGCTTACATGGTTGCCCAGAAGCGTGGGGAGCCTTTCATTGATGCCATGGCCGACAAGCTCGAAGAAATCTTCAAAATGCAGGAAACGCTGAACAAGCGTATCGGCGTTGAAACCGCTGGTATGTCCGAGGAGGAAAAGGTTAAATGGACCCTCAACTACCTCCGCGCGATGCAGCAGGAGATGGCCGAGCTGACTGACTCCGTGCCTTGGAAGTGGTGGGCCAAGTACCAGAAGTTCGACGAACAGAACGCCCGCGTTGAGGTCATCGACCTCTTTCACTTCCTTATCTCGATTGCCCAGGTCCTCGGCATGTCCGCTGAAGACGTCTATCAGGCCTACCTGAAGAAGAACGCCGTTAACCACCAGCGACAGGACTCGGGCTACGTCCAGAAAGACGAAAACGACTCTCGCCACATCTAAGTTTACCCCGCCCCATGTCGACCCGCACCCCCGCCCGCCGTGGCTTCACGCTCATCGAACTGCTTCTCGTGATGGCGATTATCGCCATCCTCGCCTCCCTCACCTTCTCCCTCTTCAAGGCGGCCAAGAACGGTAACAACAAGGCCACGGCCAAGGGGGAAGTCACGGCCCTCTCCACGGCTAGTGAAATGTACAAGAAGATGTATGGCGACTATCCTTGCCGCAACACGGGCGGGCTCAGCGGCGGCGATGATCCCGGATTCCGTAAAGACCTCTTCGACCAACTGGTCGGCCGCAAGCGCCTCGTCAGTACGGCCCTCAGTGGCGGCGGCACTTCCGTCGCACTCAAAAACTATAACGACGCCACTCTCCCTGGCGGCTCGACGCGCAAGATGAAGCCCTTTCTCAGCGTTGGCGCGGTGAACTCCAACGACGACAAGTCCCTCGGCCTCAACGACTGGACCGGTGGGGCCGCGGCGGCCTACGAGTTCCGCGACCCTTGGGGCAATCCGTACGACTTCCGTTACCGCATCCTCCCCAGCTCCTCGACAGCGATCCAGAACACTACGACCGGACTCTTCGCCTCGCCCTTCAAGGACTGGCTGACCCCAGGCTTCCTCATCGTCAGCTGCGGCGCGAACTACATTGAGCCGGCCAATCCGGACGATGCCCCGAGCTACGCCGACTATTGGGATGACTCTGGTGCGAACCCGATGTCGAAGTCAGGCATCGTCCCCGCCACCTACAGCGACGAGTCCAACGCGGATGGCCCGTTCCGCTCGGACAACATCACCAGCTGGACGAACTAAGCCGGCGGGCCGTCCGGCTGCGGACGGATGCAATAGACTAAGCCTACGCACACCCACCACGCCAAAGCGGCCGTGGCTAAGGTGTGCGAGAGAAAGTGTTCGCCGCGCGCGACTTGGTAGAGGCCCATCCAGAGGCCGAACCCGAGGCCGAGCCACAGACCCCATGCCCGACGAGCCTTAGGTAAAGACCAATAAAGACCGAGAAGCGCAAAGCCCCCGCTGGCATGTCCGGCGGGAAACGCATTACTGGGATAGCCGCTCGGCTTCACTTCAAAAAGCAGGAGGTGTTCCCAAGTGCCACCATACATTTTCAGTGCCAGCGGCGTAGCCATCTGACTGATGGCCCGCAGCTGTGTCGCCATGACTGTAACCGTCGCAAGACAGAGTAAGGTGAACCAAAAAAGCCTTGAAACCCGTCCCGTGAAAGTCGCCCCCAGTGCCCGGACCAAAGTCACCACCGCCAAGAGGATGATGAGGGCCTTCGGGCCTTCGTAAGCCAACCACTTGCCCCAGAGGCTGTCATGCGGGATTAGCCAAGCCTTACCGTCCCAAAACAGCCCTTGAAACCAAAGGTCAACGGTTTCGCCACCCAGACCCGGAAACCCGAAGAAGACCACCACAGCCACGAGGGCGAGGCTCGGCCAGAGGAGCGACGGGCGCTCAGCGCTTGGGGTTGGCGAGTCCACCTTGGTTAAAGAGCTGGTCGGTGCCCTGATAGAAATCGATGGCCTGCTGCAGCGCTTCGTCATCGCCGGGCGTCGGCACCCGCGGGGCGAGTGCACCTGTGGCGAGGTCGGCCTGGTACTGCGTGGCATTACGCACCGGCTTAAGGACCGTCAGCAAACCATCGCCGCGCAGCATCGCCACCTTCTGATAGTTACTGATGAACGCACGGGGCTGGTAGCCTGACTGCAGGACATCGGACCCAACAAAGCGCGAGGTGTAGGGCAGGTTAAGCAGACCGAGGACCGTGGGAGCCGTATCAATCTGGCTCATCATCGGATCAAAGCGGCGGGCGGGAATATGTCCAGGGGACCAGATGAAAAGCGGAATCTCATATTTACGGACTTCCAATTCATTCTTACCGGCGACCGAAGCGCAGTGGTCGGCGACGATGACGAAGACCGTATCCTTGAACCAAGGCTTGGACTCCGCCGCCTTGAGGAAGGCTCCGATAGCGTAATCCGTATAAGCTACCCCGCCCTCACGGTTCACGAGCTTGGGGTCGATTTTACCGGCTGGCCAGGTGTAGGGACGATGGTTGGAAGTCGTCATCACGAAGTGATGGAATGGCTTACCCGCCGCATGGGCCTTATCGGCCTCCTCGAGAGACCAAGCGAACGCGTCTTCGTCACACACCCCCCAAGCATTGGCGAAAGTCGGCTTCTTGCCGGCCTCCAGCTGACGCGGTAGATCGACGAGACGATAGCCGTTCGCCCCGAAGAAGTAATTCATGTTATCGAAGAACCCATCGCCACCGTAGATGAAAGCGGTGTCGTAGCCCGCCTGCTTCAAGACCGAACCCAAGGTGCATAGGTCTTCGCAACCCTTGCGACGCAACACCGACTGCCCCGGAATGGGCGGGATGGAGAGCGACAGTGCCTCCATGCCACGCACCGTGCGTGTGCCGCCCGCGTAACAATGGCGGAACCAGAGCGAGTCTTTGGCGATGCGGTCGAGGTTAGGCGTCAGGTTCTTGGCCGCATACGCTGGGTCGCCGTAGCAACCGAGGAACTCAGCGCTCAGACTCTCAATGGTGATTTGGATGACGTTCAAGCGGCGGGCGGGGCCCGCCGGCTTAATCTCGCGCGTGATACCTTCAGGCTTATCGCCCTGCAGACGCTTGGACAGCCCAGCGACTGGGTCGGACTTCGCCGAGGGGTAAAAGCGCTTCCACTCGAGTTGATTCGCCCAGAAGGCCGCCAAGAAAGAATACTCTCCGTTCTTAGCGAGCTCGGTGTCGAAGCTGTTAGCAAAACTAGGCTGGGGATCGCCCATGTGTCGCAGACCCGCGACCAAGCGTTCGCCCACGCCTGTATGGACGGTTGAAGCCGCTTTGAGGTCATGTCGACCGATGGCGTAAGCGTAGACCAAGACCAGCAACAACGGCGTACCCATCCAAGCCAACGTCTGCCAGCGGGGCGTGGCGTCTTCCGTGGCGCCTTCGGCCCACAACTGCGTGCAGCCTAAGCGGCGCCAGACGAAGTAGAAACCCACGGCGACCAAGAACACTGCCGCCACGATGAGCGGGAGGTTGTAGGACTCTTGGATATTCTTCAGTACCTCGGTCGTGTAGATCAAGTAGTCGACCGCGATGAAGTTGAAGCGGACGCCGAATTCTTCCCAGAAAAGGATTTCGGAAACCTTCCAGAACGTGAACAAGAAAGCCCCAAAGCCCCAAGCGGGGAGCAGTACCCAACGGCGCCAGAATGCCCCACCGATAAGGCTCAAGCCAGCGAACGGTAGCGTCAGGAAACAAGCCATCAGTCCATCGAAGAGGAACCCAATGAACAGCGAAGCAAACGTCGGTAGTCCCCACGAAACCTCGCCAGCCGAGGCCAGCAGGAAGCCGACGCGCAAGGCCGTGCCGAGCGAGAGGTAAGTTAAGGCTAGTAGCCACGTGCCACCTTGGCGGGTCCGAAAGTTCCGAAGAAGCAGTGCTTTCACGCTGGCACGATGCCTGCAAACCGCAGGAGGGGGCGAGCCTTTTTGGAGGCCCACGGTGGCGGTGGGTTAGTTACTTCTCTGGCACCTCGTCGACACCGGAGCCACCCCAGGGATGGCAGCGCCCGAGGCGTTTGAGACCTAGCCAGACCCCCTTAAAAAACCCGAAACGCTCCAAACTCGTCGCCATATAGCAAGAGCACGTGGGATAGAAGCGACAGCCCGAACCGGGGATCAGGTGGAGCGGCTTGGAGAGGAACTTTTTGTAGAACGCGACCGCCCCCAAGGCGCCGCGTGCCAACCAAGATGGCGGCGGGTCGCTCATTCGGCCTGCTTGGACGCCTTCGCCACGGCTCCGGCGACGGCGACAGCGTAAATCCGTCGCAAGTCCTTGAGCGGCTTGCGCAGTAAACTCGGGCGGGCGATGAGGACGACCTCCCACCCCGCCGGCAAAGCCTCCGGATCGGACCGGAAGAGCTC
>CAIYAN010000318.1 GCA_903924185.1 uncultured Opitutia bacterium
AGCCGCCGCCTTGGGGTCGAAGGGCCAAGCACCGCCGCGCTGGTCGACATAGCCAGAAGAGACCCGGTAGGTCTTGCCCGACTTGTCGGTGAACGAACCGCCGCAGTTGCCGGAGTTCAGGTAGAGCTTGCCATCCGGTCCGGCGACAATCGCGTGCAGGGAGTGGTCATGGTCCTGACCGCCGAAACCGCCGAGGAGCACTTCGCGCTTATCGACGGCGGGGTCGAATTTGCCGTCGCGGTTCACGTCGGTGAACTTGATGAGGTCGGGTGCATGCGAGACAATCACGACATTATCAAAGACCGCGATACCCAGTGGAGAGGTCCAGCCCGCGTCTTGGACGAAAGTGTTAGCCGTGTCGGCCTTGCCGGTGCCCTTGCTGTCGCTGAGTACCACGACGCGATCGCCTTCGGGCCGGCGCTTACCGCCCTTATTGTAGACGCGGTAGTTCACGCCTTCGGTCACCCAGACGCGCCCTTGCGCATCGATGTCCAAGTTCGTTGGATTGGCCAGCATGGGCGAGCGCGCCCAGACCGTGACCTCCAGGCCCTCGGGGACCTGGAAAAGGTTGAGTGGAACGGAACCTCCTTCGGAGGGTGCGTAAGGTTGGGGGGCGGCCGAAAGGGAAACGGCGGCCAGCAAGAAGAAGGCAAGACGGGGCATCCCTCGATAACAAGCCGCCCATGGGAAAGTTCCAGCCTAACTTATCGACCAACCAAAAATCAGGCCCACCAGGCGCGGAGGGTCGCCAGATCAGCCCGCGAAGCCTCGATGGCGTGATCCAGATAGCCGGGGTCACCGATGGCGCCTTTCAGGTATTCCACGTGCAGGCAGACCGGCCCTTGGTAACGCGAGGCCTTCAGCAATTTGACGTACCCGGCATCAATAATACCGTCAGCCAGCGGACAGGAATCCACCGCCCGCCCCTTCCAACGGAAGTTCTTAAAGTAAGCCATGGCCAGGCGCTCCCGGGCCAAGGCCACTTGGTTGGGCCAAGAGAGCCCGCCCTCGACGGTCGCATGCAGGATATCGAAACTCCAAGCGAGTTCCTCCGGGCGATACTCGCGCATCAGTGCAGCCATATCCCAGACCGCGGCCCCGACGTTCTTGGCACCCGAGTGATTCTGATAGCAGGGCTGAATCCCAATCTCCTTGCTCAACGCGACTAAGTCACGGAGCCGCGGCTTGATCTCGTCGAGCTGCGCCCACAAAGGCTTATCGGGCGCATAGGCATACCAGTTCATGCGGTATCGCTTAATGCCTAAAGCCTTGGCCGTCCGCAGCACGGCCTCGGTGCGCGTGGTATCGCTCACCGCGTTGATGCCAGTGGTCAGCATCGAAATCGTGATCCCGTTGGCTGCGAGCGCCTCGACCAGTTTAGGTAACTCCACTTCCACCTGCGCAGGGAGGACGTGTCCGCCTGAACGCACAGGCGCCTCGATACTCGTCACGCCAATACGCGCCACCGCCGCCGCGAGTTCACGGTGCGAAAGCCCAATCAGATGCTTAGTAAAAAGGCTGACCGCCGGCCCCGCGACGCTCGCCGCGGGCTCGGCCGCCAACGCATTCCCAGCCCACAGGCCCGCCAACGCGGCGCTCGTCGAACGCAGGAAGTCGCGGCGCGTCGTCATCGCCGCTTACTTCTTCGGAGCGAGGCGCTTCAGCTGGCCAGAGAGCGTGACGAAGAGCACGTCGCCATTAACGGGGTCGTGGCCGAAGCCCGCGATCGTCATATCTTTAGCAATGACTTCGCCCGTCCACTTGCCGTCCTTTTCCTTGATGGCGAACACGCGGCCCGAGGCGTAGTCACCGAAGACGTAGGCGTCACGGATGGCCGGGGTACGTTCGCTCCGGCAAACGACGCCGCCGGTCACGGAGTTACCGAGCTTGCGGTCGTATTCGTAAATGGGCGCCACATAGGCGGAACCGGCGGCCAGCTTTGCGGGGCCTTGTTTGGCGCTCGCGTCCTTTTTATTGTAAATATGGTCACCTTCGATCTCGCTCCAACCATAGTCCCCGCCGGAGACCAGAATGTCGATTTCCTCGTAGAGGTTCTGGCCGACGTCACCGGTGAAACAGGTACCGGTCTTGGGGTCGAAGGAGAAGCGCCAGGCATTCCGTAGGCCCGTGGCCCAGGTCTCGGTCCGGACGGTCTTCGGCTCGAGGGCCTGCCCGCGGTGGGTGGTGGCCTTCACAAAGGGGTTGTCGGACGGCACGGCATAGAAGGCCTCCCCTTGGGCGTCGACCGGCACCGAAGCATGGGCATTCGGAGCCAGGTTACCGGGGCGCTTGTCGACATCGATACGGTAGACCGCGGCATGGAAGCCCTTGTTGATGAAGCCGGCGTTATTGAAGGCGTCGCCACCCGCACCGCCGTCCCCGCAACTGAAGTAAAGGTAGCCATCGGGGCCGAAGTGGACATCGCCGCCATTATGGTTGGAGGCCGGGTCCGCCTGGGTCATCAGCGGCTGCTCACTGTCGGGGTCGATTTTAAAAGGCTTTTCCTTGGAAACCAAGAAGCGAGATACCCGTTGGTAGAGTTTTCCGTTAATCTTAAGGCTATAATAGACAAAGACTTGCCCATTCTTATCCACGTTAGGGTGGACCGCCAGACCGAGTAGGCCGCACTCGCCGCCCGCCTCGAACTTACCCTCCTTCACCTGCAGCTGGAAGACCGTGCGCTTGGTGGGCTTGTCTGACTTGAGCCCCTCAACCAGCTGAATCTTCCCGCCGAGGAAGCTGCCCTTGCCCGCGGGATCGGGATCACCCTTTTCGACAACGAAGAAGGCATCGGTCCGGCCAGGGTAAGGGGTGATGGCCACGGGGAGGCTAAAGCTCATGCCGGGATAAGCCTGTTCGACCGAGACCGAATCAGCGGCTCGAAGCGGTGCCGCGACGAGGACGGCCGCCAAAAGAATTGTGGAGAGGGTCGATGGCTTCATGGGAGTCAGGGATAGGTGCTTTATGACAGACAGCGAACCCGACTAAAAGTTTTTTTAAAAATATGCGGTGGCCCCGGGGGTGACGGCAACCTGACAAATACCTTTATTTTTCGCTGGTTTTCAGCACGCAGTTCGATACTAAATAGAACCGCATCACTGCACACCAACCCATAAACACCATGTCCAAAGCCCTCACCAAGTCCCAAATCGCCGCTGCTATCGCCGAGAAGGCCGAGCTCACCAAGAAACAGGCTGTCGCGATCCTCGAGATCATTGCTGCCCTCGCCTACAAGAACGCGAAGAACTCCTTCACGCTTCCTGGCCTCGGCAAGCTCGTCCTCGTGCACCGCAAGGCTCGCCAGGGTCGTAACCCTGCCACCGGCGAAGTCATCCAGATCAAGGCGAAGAAGGTCGTGAAGTTCCGCGTGGCTAAGGCCGCGAAGGACGCGATCCTCGGCGCCAAGTAATCTTCGATTACCTCTGCCACCAGAGGCGCCTCGTAAGAGGCGCCTCTTTTGTTTGGTGGGATACCGAACGAGTGACGGTTTTTCTTGCGAGCGCCCGCACGAGCAGAATGAATGTTGTTACGTAAGTCGCCCGGGTGGCGAAATGGCAGCCGCAGCGGACTCAAAATCCGCCGCCCTCTAAAGGCGTGAAGGTTCGAGTCCTTTCCCGGGCACTTGCGTGAAGGTTTCGTCGCGGCTCACGCCGCGGCGAGCCACCACGCACCCGCACCCGCCAACAGGCCCAGCCCGCCGACGAAGAGCGAGGCGCACCCGCGATTCGCCAAGCGTTCCCGGTACGAGAGTCCCGTGCCCGGCACGCCCACCGTCCCATCGATGCGATCCTTCCGCACGTTGAGCGTCGCACCAGGCCGACCGACGGAGGCTGACACGCCCGTCTTGGAAAGGTTCAGTTTTAGAAACCGACCCAACGAAAGGACTTTGCGAAAACGAAAGAAACCCATGCGTTCTTAAGAGAATAGAAGAAGCTGACGGACCGCGAGCGCTTTCCGCACAGGCACTGCGAGGTTGCCCCGCGACCGCCGCCCGCTAACTTCCCACCATGCTCCTTGTCTTTGCCGCCCTCAGCTTGGCCGCCGCCACCCCCGATTTGCCGCCGGCACCGCCCCGGGTAACCATGATGACCATACCTGGACGCGGTGTCTTCGCGTTAGCCTACGACGTGAAGCGCATCGACCTCCCGACCAGCCGACAGCCGGAAATCGCCGAGGCCCTGCAAAGCGCACAGCTCGACCAACTATTGGCCGCCCATCTGAAACTCCGGACGGCGACCGAGGTGGCCAAGAAAGCCAGTACCGCCCAAGACGAAGCGGCGAAAGCCGTCGACCGCGAGAAGGACCAAGTCCAGCGGCAGCAAGCCGACGTGACCAAGGCGGAGAAGCAGGTCGCCCTCGCGAAGCAAAACCTGGAGGCCGCGCAACGCCGCCGCGAAGACGCCAAGACTATCGACGGCTATCAGGCAACGCTCACCTCCATGAACAACCGGGTCGGTAATGAACAGAAGCAGGTCAGTCGCGCTAGGGAAATCCTCACTCGGGCCGAAGGCCGCGCCAAAGAGGCCGCGCAAGTGGAAGCCCAGGCCGAAAAAGCCCTGAAGGTCGTGGTAGACGAATACGCCAAAGCCGCCACGACCGCCGAGCCGGGCTTGCGCAAACTGCGCGCGGCGGTGGGGCTACCCGAGCCGAAATAAGGCCCGAAAGGCCTATGACACAGGCCAAGCCGGCCTGGGCTTGCCTTTAGCCCGACGCCGTCCATGGTAAGTGAAGTTCCTTAACAAACGCATCACGAGCAAAGCAGCCCCCTGCCTTGCACCAACCGAGCCTTCTAGGCCGCGGTGGTTTTCAGGATACCCATCCTGAGATGAGGACCGAAAGGTCACAATTCATCCTCCCCCCGGAGTCGATCGTGCGGCGTGCCGTTTTTATCCACACGCCATGATCAACACCACCGACACCGCTCCCACCGCCCCGCGCCTCTCCATCCGCGTCCAGGGCGAGAATCCATTGCACCACCTCTGGAACAACAACGGAACATGGTGGATCCATTACACGATTCACCCCGACGCCTTCACGAAGGCCCGCGTCCGCCGTTCGTTACGGACGCACGACCTCGCCACGGCCCAGCACCGGCGCGACGAAATCCTCGGCGCCTTACCGCGAGCAATCACCGCAGACCGCGCTGCTTAAGGCTTTGACTGCTTCGCGGCTCAGTAAAACTCGACGATGTATTCGAGCTTCGCACTCCGCCAGCCTTTGACCGGTAAGGAAACCCCAAAGCGGTTACCGCGCTTGGGGGCGACTTCGGGCCGAAAGATCACGCACTGGGCGATGCCCATGCCCTCTCGAGCCACGCGCACATCCGTCAACTTGAGTTCCTTCAGCCCCTTGGTGTCTTGCGGGAAGCGTTCGGTGCCGCCGAGGAGGTAAACTTTTAGTTCCGGATTGTCCTCCACCCGATAACGACCCGGGTCCAGCGAGATACTCCAAGCCGGGCTGTTCGGCCAGTAAGCCAGGGGCCAGAAACCGGCCGCCGGAAAACAGACGATGTGCTCGCCCTTACCGGCGGTGTTGCTCGCATCCATGGACCACATCGCGGAGTAACCACGGACCTGACCAAACCCGGTGGCACCCATCGCAGGATTAAGACACCAGCGACGATGCCCGACCTTAGCGATGTTGGAGGCATCGCTGTCGTCCATATAGCCGTTGACGGAACCCGTGAGTCCATCGGGACCGGATGACCAGAAAAGGTTCGAGTGAGAGGTGCCTTCGTAGCCTTTCTTATAAACTAATTCATCCAGGCCCGCCGGCTTCGCCGGGGTGTGCTCAATGCGCCCAATCACGCTGCAGAGATAGGCACCGAATTTACAGGTCAGATTGTATTCCTCTTTGAGCACAACATTCGCCTCGAGTCCGCATAGGTAGCGATAGCCGTTCAGCCGGAGAAGTTCGGCCCGGGCGCGCTTGAGTTCATCGGGCTTAATGATGAGGTCATTCACGATGGCCTTGGCCCCCTTCCCTTTATCGGTACCGTCGGGCGACTTCGGCTCCTCTTTGGCGGTCCGGGCCTTGGTCTCCAAGGCCTTCAAGCCAGCCTCAATCTCGGCCCGCGTCCGCTTCGCAGTAGTATCAGGGGAAACCGCCGCACCGAGCGTCGCGGCGAGACAACTGAGTGCGAGAATCCAGCGCATAAAGTAAGAATGTTCGCGGACTTAGAAACGTGCCCCGGCGCGAACGGAGAAGCCCCACGTCGCGGCGGTTTGGAAGACACCCTGCGTCTCACCCGCGTGCACGAAGGAATGCCTGGAAAACGCCACCCACTCGAAAGAACCTTGGACAAACCAGGTACCGCTCCGCTCAAGGAATTGGGTGACACCGATGCGCAGCGGCACCTCACCGACGGAAACGGCCCGGCTACCATAGGCCGAGCTATCAGCCAGCCGGAAAGTCAGCGTCTCATACATCACGGAGAGATCGACGCGGGTGGCCCGGTCCTCGGTCAGATAACCACGGATGATGAGCCCGTTCTGGAGGCCCGTGGCCCGCAGTTCGACCTCCGCGGCTTGGCAGGGCCGCCAGACCGCCTTGAGATAAGGTATCGGGAGCACCCCCGACTCGAAGCGGTCTTGTAGCATCACCCCTAAGGTAATGTCCGTCTCCGCATCTGGCCGCCAACGGGCGGCGCCGCCGAAGCCCCAGCGAAAGCCACGCGAAAGGCCAACCCCTTCTTCATAGGCGGATTCCAAGGCGTAGAGGGTCTGCACGGAATATTTTGCATTCCAATCCCACTGCTTAAAGCCGGTGAGCATCAAGTCAGTCGTGTGGCCGTAAGCTTGATCCGAACCTTGGATGGTTCCGGTGAAATCGTTTTTATAGCGATAGTACTCGAAGTCGACCGCGGCGGTCGGGGTTGCCCAGATGACTTCGGTACCCGAACGGGAACGCCCGAAAGTCCCGCTGACGGGGTCAGCATGGCTGACGGTTTCGGCACTGCGGGTCTGCCAATCTGCGATCACCATCCAGGGCTTCGGCGGGGCCTCGGCCGCCTGCAAAGCCGTAAAACTAACTGCCGAAAGTAAGGCAAAGTGCGTAAGTTTAGACATTATTTAAACAGATAGAAAAATTGTGTCTTTGAAACCCTCGAAAGCAAGCGACTTGGTCGACCTGCACAAAAATTGGCACACATCTTGCTCAATAAAAAGCACTATGCTCTTTTCTATCGCCGCCACCACCGTCACTGCGGGCGACAATGCCTGGGTCCTCATCAGCACCGCCTTAGTTTTGCTGATGTGTATCCCAGGGCTCTTCCTGTTCTACGGCGGCCTCGTCCGCACCAAGAACGTCCTCTCCATCGCCGCCCAGTGTGTCGCCCTCACCGCGATGGGCCTGCTGCTATGGTGGGCGTTCGGCTATTCCTTGGTTTTCGGCAAGAGTCTCCAAGGCTCCTTCCTCGGCCATATCTTCGGCGGCACGGAGCACCTCGGCTTCGCGGGCATCGGAGCGGAGGCGAGTACCTATGAAGGTCGCATCTCTGCGGGCGCCTTCGCCCTCTTCCAGGCCATGTTCGCGGCCATCACCCCCGCCTTGATCATCGGTGCCGTCGCCGAACGCATGAAATTCTCGGCCGTGATGCTCTTCTCCCTGCTCTGGACCATCTTCGTTTATTACCCGGTCGCGCACGCGATGTGGGGCCAGACGGGAGACTTCGCGGGCTTGGCTAATCCGAACGCCGCCTTCAAGGCTGCGGACTTCGCTGGCGGGATCGTTGTGCACATGACCTCTGGTTGGTCGGCCCTCCTCCTTTGCATCATGGTCGGCCCTCGGGCGGGCTTCGGTAAGCGCGCGATGACGCCCCACAGCATGGTGCTTTGTGTGCTCGGTACCGGCTTACTATGGGCTGGCTGGTATGGTTTCAACGCCGGCTCCGCCCTCGCCGCCGACGGCGTCGCGGTGCAGGCCTTCCTGACCACCACGCTCGGGGCCGCCGCGGCGACCCTCGTCTGGGCCATCGTCGAAAAACTTCACCGGGGGAAACCTTCGGTGCTCGGGCTTTGCTCGGGCTCAATCGCTGGCCTCGCGACGATCACGAACGCCGCCGGCTTCGTTTCAGGCAGTTCCGCCGTTCTGATTGGCGCGCTGGCAGGCGGTATTTCTTATTGGGCCTGCTCCGTCTTGAAAGGTAAGCTCGGCTACGATGACGCCCTTGATACCTTTGGTGTCCACGGCATCGGTGGCACCTTGGGGGCGCTCGCCACCGGCCTCTTGATGAGCTCCACCGCCCATACGGCCGGCGGGGCGCTCATTCCCCAGGGCCTCCTCCAAGGCCAACTCTTAGCGATGCTCTTGTGTATTCTTGTTTCCTTAGGAGCGACGTGGCTGATTGCGCTAATTGTTGCGAAGACCATCGGCCTGCGTCCCACCGAGGAAGAAGAAGCCCAAGGCTTGGACATCGCCGACCACGGCGAAGAAGGCTATCAGCATAATTAAGGGCCGCGTCGTAGGGGTTGAACGCTTAAGTGCCCCCTGATTGCTCGAAAAGAGGCAAGGGTGGGCGGCTGGTTAGTCGGATTTTAATCAAAAAAGCAGAGGGGGCGTTTCCCTGCACGGTTGGCACGACCGTTGCGATAGGGGGAATGCCATGAACTCCCTGCTTCGCACACTCACCATCCTCGCTCTCGCGGCGGCGCCCTTCTGGGCGACGGCGGCGGACAGCGCTCCCGCCACGGCAGCCGCTCCTGCGGCTGAAGCGGCTAAGACCCCGCCAGCCCCCACGCTCGAACAGCGCTTAGCTGGCATTGAGGCCTACCTCGGAAACGGCGACCCCTCGGCCGTCCTAAAAGATGCCAAGGGCACGATCCCAACTGGCCTGACGACTCCGGCCGCCAGTTCCACGGGCCCAGGCCATAACGGCTTCATGATGATCTGCGCCGCCTTGGTGCTCTTCATGACGCTCCCCGGCCTCTTCCTTTTCTATGGCGGCTTGGTCCGCTCGAAGAACGTGCTCTCCGTCGTCGCCCAGTGCTTCGGCCTAGCCGGGCTCGTCACCATCCTCTGGTGGGCGGTCGGCTACTCGCTCGTCTTCGGTAAGAGCTTCGACGGCACGCTGCTCGGTCACATCTTTGGCGGCAGCGAGTTCTTCTTCATGAACGGGGTCACCTCGGCGCCGAACACCGACTACGCTTACTGGATCTCCCAGAACGTCTTCTCGATGTACCAGCTTATGTTCGCAATCATCACCCCTGCCTTGATCGTCGGGGCCGTTGCGGAACGTATGAAGTTCTCGGCCTTGATGGCCTTCATGACGGCTTGGATGTTCCTCGTCTACTTCCCGATGGCCCACGCCATCTGGGGCATCACGGGTGACATGAACGGCGTCTGGAATGCTAAGGCCACAATCAAGGCTATCGACTTCGCGGGCGGTACGGTCGTCCACATGACCTCTGGTTGGTCCGCGCTACTCCTCTGCATCATCCTCGGACCGCGCATCGGGTTCGGAAAGAAGTCGATGAGCCCGCACAGCATGGTGCTCTGCGCCGTCGGTACCGGGATGCTCTGGGTGGGTTGGTACGGCTTCAACGCCGGCTCGGCCCTCGCGGCTGACGGTGTCGCCGCCCAGGCCTTCACCACGACGACGCTCGCCGCAGCCGTGGCTGCCTTCACTTGGGGTGCCCTCGAGTGGATCCTCCGCAAGCACGCTAGCGTCCTCGGTCTCTGCTCCGGTGCCGTCGCTGGTCTGGTCGTCATCACCCCGGCCACGGGCTTCGTCTCGAGCACGGGAGCGGTCATCATCGGCGTCCTCGCGGGCGTGATCCCCTTCCTCGCCGTGGTCTACCTGAAGTCCAAGCTCGGTTACGACGACGCCCTCGATACCTTCGGTGTACACGCCGTCGGTGGCACCTTGGGCGCCATCATGACCGGTGTCCTCGCCACGGTCGACGCCAACGCCAACCTCGCCACCAACCTCAAGGACGTCGTGGGCAAGACGCTCCTGACCGAGCAGTTCAAGGCGATCGGCATCACCTTGGTACTCTCTCTCGTGGCCACGGCCATCATCGCCTACGCACTCAAGGCAACAATCGGCCTGCGCCCCACCGAAGAAGACGAGTCCCGCGGCTTGGACATCTCGGACCACGGCGAAGAAGGCTACAACCACAACTCCTAAGCCCCTCACTAGGGAGTCGGGCCTCCAGGCCGCCCAGCAACGGGCGGCCTGTTTTTTGGCCCAGTGGAACAATTGCCCCCGCTGGGTGTTAACAAACCACGATAAAGGATTGCTAGCTGGGGCGATGCTGACACCTTGCTGTCTATAAAAGAACTCTATGTTAAAAATCTCAGCCCAAATAGGAGACGACTTCCTCGGCACGGCCGAAGAGCTGGCCCACCACGTCTCCAAAAAGCTGGAGGAACTCGGCTTTGGCGATCGGCACCACGCCACCGAACGTCTCGTCCGCTTCTACACCTACGAAAACCTCATCTCTAAGCCCGAGCGGGCCAATGATGACCGGCGTAAAGCCAATTACGGCAGCCTCCAGGTGCGCCAATTGCTATTGGCTAGGCTCTTAGCCGAACGCGGCTGGGAGCTCGACCGCATCCGCAATCTGCTCAAGGACAACGCCCAGGTCGATAAACTGAACAAGTTGATTGATGAATTAGCCCAGCCCAACGAGGCTGAACGCCTCTTCTTCCGGACGGCCTCGCATCAAGACCCCGAAGGGCATGTCCGCTCCGCCTCCATGCGGCCTAACCGGCTCTACAGCGTTGCCTCTTTTGACGCTGATTCGCTCAATGAGCCCGACGCTGGAGCCCCCCCGCCGCGCAAAAGCCGGTTCGCCCATGAGACCTTCCAACAGCTGCGCGACCTCTCGGAATCCCCGATGCCGGCCCTGCTGTTCCGCAAGCTGGTCGTCAAGGAGTCCATGCGCCCCGATCTAGAGCCGGAAGTCCGCGAACTTTATCAGCAATTATTGGCCTTCCATCCGACCTCCCGAGGCGAAGAACCCAAGCGCGAAAGGTGGACCCGTTTACGGCTCTCCCACTGGTGTGAAGCCTCCTTCCATATTGATAACCGCGGTCGGCCCAGCGAAGAAGACCTAGATGAAATCGTGAATAAATTCCGTAAAGCGTTGAAAGATAGTTATTTAAGAGTTTAATCCATATTTATGACAGTATCTTTTCGGTGTTAATAACAAAAAAGATGCTCTGGTGGTGTTGACAGTTTACGGGTGGTATGCATAGTGGTCTTTCCATGATCGCTCCTATGCACTCCCCCACCATCGAAATCCTGCCCCTGAAAATGGGCTTCCTCCGTGCCGCCGCTGATGCGACGCACGTCCTCGTCCGGCTCGTCGCTCCGGCCCAGCCCGTGACCGAAAACTCTGCTTCCGCCCAGCGCGCTCCGCTTGACCTCGCCTTGGTCATCGACCGTTCGGGCTCCATGAGCGGCGACCCCCTCAAGGCCGCCCTAGAAAGCTCGGTCCGCATCATCCAGGGCCTTCGCTCGGATGACCGCATCGCCGTGGTCGCCTTCGATGATCACGTCCAAGTCGTCCAACCCTTGGTCGCCGTGGGGGACGCCCATGACTTGGTCAACCGCGTCCGCCTAATCGAGTCAGGTGGCTCCACTGCCCTCTTCGACGGCTGGCAGGAAGGCGTTAAGCAGCTCGCGCCGTTCGTGAAGAAGGAGCGCATCGCCCGGGTCATCCTTTTGACTGACGGCCAGGCCAACCACGGTCTCGTCGATGAAGCCCAGATCTTCGAACACGTCGCTAAGGCCGCTGGCGCTGGCATCACGACTTCCACCGTCGGTCTCGGCCATGGCTTCAATGAAACACTCCTCACGGGCATGGCTAAAGCCGGCGAAGGCGCCGCCAACTTCGGTCAGACGGCCGATGACCTGAGCGAAGCCTTCGAAGAGCAGTTTGCCATCCTGTCCAATAGCTTCCTCCGCCAGGTGAAAATCACCGTCCAGGGCGGGAGCGATGTCCAGGCCCGCCTGCTGGGTGAATTACTCGAGGATGGTGTGACGCGGACCCGTAAGCTCGGCACGTTACCTTGGAATTCCGCGCTGACGGCGGTGGTTGAACTCAAGATCGGCGCCAACGCCAAGGCCGATTCGTTACTCGCGGTCAACTTCGTAGCCATCACCAAGGACGGCACCCCTGTCGCCTTTGGCCCGCAGATTCTCATCCTCCCGGAAGTCGACCTCGCGACGTTCAGCACCCTGCAGACCGACGTGAATGTGGCCGCCGCGGTGGGCGAAGCCGTCACGGGAGAAAAGCTCGATGTAATCCAAGCCCTCGTACGCGGTGGCCAAGTGGCCGAAGCCAAACAGAAGTTGGCCGAGCTCACCCAGCAGACCGATCTCTCCGAGTGGGCGCGCGAGAAGGTCATTTACCTGACGCGACTCTTGGACGAGGACCGGATTATGGCGATGAAGGAGATGCGCTACGCTAGCCGCAACTTCTCCCGCAGCATTAAGGGCAGCAACGTCGCGGAAAACTCCGAGAGCTTCAATGAGGACGTAGAGCGTGCGAAGGCTCTCTTCCTCCGCAAGAAACGCATGGCCGGGCGCAGTTCGGCCCCCCAGCCGCCCCAGCCACCCAAGCAGCCTCCGCAGGCCTAAACCGCCCGCCTAGACTCAGTTACCAAGCCCGGTGGGAGCAATTCCACCGGGCTTTTTGTTGCCCGGTTGCAGAAGCCGCCCAATCTGGAGGCATCGTCCCATGCCCCGTGCCCTTCGTATAAGTCTTTGGACCCTCGGAGTCGTCGTCGTCCTTCTGGGTGCTGCCGTCCTCTGGATTGATTCCGAACTAAAACCCGACCCCCTCGGCCGTCGCGTCGCCGCCGCGTTGGCCGATGCGAAGATCAAAGGGAGCATCGGTAAAGTTTCCGCCGCGCTGGATGGCACGTTTGAAGTCCTGGGCGTGGACTTAATCCTCACCGACGGGACTAAGGTCAAACTCGCGAGCGCCACCGGCAAAGCCGACGTGTGGGCCTCCGCCTTCGGCACCTACACAATCGAGAAAGTTACCATCCGCGGCTTCGACCTCGACCTTTCGACGCGCGCGCCCGCCCCCACCGAACCGGCCGGCACCCCGCTAGTGCCAGCGCCCACCGCTACACCAAAACTTCCGGGCTTCAAAGTCGGGCCGTACTCCGCAAACGGACGGGTGACCTTGGTGGACGGACAAGAGGTCCGCTTTAGCGCCGCGGGTGAAGGCATCGACTCCGCTGGAGCCGTCGCACTCCGGGCCGGCGTGGTGTGGCCAGGTTTTAAGATCGGGACGACCATCACGCGTCCGCGTGCCGAAATCATCTTCAAGGGGCAGCTCCAACGTCCGCTTGGCCAGGCCGGGCTCGATATCAAAAATCTGACCGACGATGTGAAATCGTTCGAACTCAATGTCATCGCCAAAGATGATAGCCCGCTGGCCGCTGGTGCCATGGGCTTGGAGTTACGAGGTCAACACGAGCCGCAAAAGCCCTTGGCGCTGTCCGGTCAAGTGCTCGATGCCACCCGCCGGCCAGCGCTCAAGTTCACCGGTACCGCCGACCAAGGCACGCTTAGTTTAGAGGCGATTCTCGACCTGGACCCAACGCGCTTTGGTATCCTCAGCTCCAGCCTCCCCGACTGCCAAGTCGCCGGCCTCATCAAAGCACAGACGGCTCCGCTGGCCGGCACCTGGGCCGTCCAAACAGACGTGAAGGCGACTTGGACTGATCTCTCGAAATTCTCCAAAACGATCCCGCGCAACACGACTTCCTCGTGGACGGTTAAAGCACAGGCCCGCAATGCGGCCGAAGGCCTCGACGTCGAGCAACTCGATGTCTCGGGCAATGGCATCTCCTTAATCCTCGCCAAGCCCTTACACCTCGCGAACGGCAAACTCCCAGAGGACGCTGCCCTCACCTTGACGGCCCGCGACGCCAATCTCGTCTCGCTCACGCCGTTCTTGGCGATGGCTGACCTGACCGCCACCACTGGACGCTGGACGGGCGAAGCCGAACTGGCACTCATCAAAGGCGAACCGACCATCACGACGATTAAGACGCACGCGTTCGCAGGCCTGACACTCGAGCGCGCGGGGAAGGTCCTGCTCAAGGAAGTGGACGCCCAACTGCCGCTACGTTCCGAAGGCGGCGCCATTTTCATCGCCCCGTTTTCGCTGAGCTCCGCCGCCGGGCAAATCGCCTCCGGCGATGCAATCGTGCGCCCGGGTAAGGACGGCGCATGGTCCGTGACGGCCAATGCCCAAGTCGGTATCGCCGAACTCGCTGAGCAACCCGGCTGGGAAGACCTCCCCAAGGATAAGTTGGCGGGTATCCGCGTCTTTGCGAAGACGGCACTCGGTGCTGAAGCCGGCAAAGCCCCAGCCCTGAACTCCCTCGAGGCACGCATCACGCGCGGCGGCGAAAATCTCCTCAGCCTCAAACTACGGCAACCCTTCCCCTTCTCTGGCGAGAAACCGGCGGGCGTCCTCGTGGAAGCGAGCGCGGTGAAGCTGCCACTAGAATCGCTCGCCGCCCTGGTCCCTGGCTTGAAGCTCTCGGGTAACCTGGACCGTGCGGACCTCGTCGTAGGCTTTAAGTCCGGCGGCCTTTTCATCCGCACCGAAGGCGCGCCCGTGGCCTTCGTCGACACGAGCGTGAGCTGGCGCAATAAACTCTGGGTTAGTCGCTGCGACCTCACGGCTGGCCTTGACCTCAGCTTCGGCGACAAGGCCAGCGTGTTAGCGTTCACCCAAGCGAAGCTCGCGAACAAAGGCCGCATCTTAGCATCGGGCGACCTTTCTTGGGGCATGGGCGAGGCCCCCACCACAATGCGCTTGCAGGGGAATTTAGGTGCGATGGCTGAACAACCCTTTGCCGAGGTCCTCAACGTCATCACGACCGGCAGCTACGCGGCGGCGGCGACGATGGCGCCCACTGGCGAAATCAAGGCGACGCTCAATCTCAAGGAACTCACGTTCAAGGACCGTGAAGGCAAAGTCAAAGCCGCCACGCTGAGCGGGACCTACACCCCCAACGCCCAAGGGCTCGAAGTTTCCGGGCGCATCCGCATCGAAGCCGACGGCGTCTCCGAAGGCCAGTTACTCGTTAAGCAGACCAAGCACGGTGAACGCACCGAGTGGAGAGTCCTGGCCGAGTTCCCCAACGTCGCGGGCGACGACCTCCTCGCCGTGCTGTCCAAGGCGGAAGCAGAGCCGACCGATAAACCGGTCAAGCCGAACACCACTAAGGATGCTAGCCCCCTCTGGCATAATCAGTTTGGCCAAGCCCAAGTGCGCATCGGGAAAGCCTACGCCAAGGGTATCGTCGCGCAGAACGTTTCCCTCCAAGTGGACGTCGTTGAGGAACAGGTAACGCTCTCGAAGATTCAGGGTAAGATCGCCGAAGGCACCTTGGGCGGGGGCGGTAAGCTTTCCTTCCAAACCACGACCACGGGCGGTCCCTATGCGCTGACGTCCAAGCTCACGTTAAACCAGTTTGACTTTGGCTCCGTGGCCGCCGCGTTCCCCTCGTTGCGCGAATTCGTCGACGGTAAGGCCGATGCGTGGGCCACCGCGGAGGGCGTCTCTGGCAACCTCGATGCCTTAGTCGCGAAGATGAATATGCATGCCGGACTCACCTCAAAGGGTGGGCGGATTCAAGCCTTCGGCGGCAAGGATAGCGCCATGTCCCTCACCGCCGAGAAGGCGGGGGACGCCGCGGAAGTGGTCGGTGGACTCGCCATCCTCGCGGGGGTACTCACCAAGAATCAGCAGCAAGGCGAAAAGGTTGCCAAGATTGGGGCCGCCATCTCGGCCATGGGGAAATTGCAGAAGTCCCTCGCGAACTTCCAATATGA
>CAIYAN010000319.1 GCA_903924185.1 uncultured Opitutia bacterium
AAGTTGAACTTCATCCCGCCGCCATTGAGCTCGGCCCCGGTAACTGGATTTTTCGTGGTCTGTAGCGGAAACCCGAAATCGAGGCGCATCACCGCGCCGCCAAGGAGGATGCGCAGCCCGACCCCAACGTCGGAATTGGCTTCGGACAGGCTGAACCGGACGGCTTCCTTATTAACGAAACCATAGTCATAAAAAGCCGCGAGACGGAGGTTGTCGGCCGCCTTGATCGTATACTCCGCACTCAGGTAGCCATAGGTCAGGCCCCCGACCGGTTGGTTACCGTTAGTCGTATCCCAAGTCGAGGCTGCCCCGACATCATTATAGTCGAACCCACGCATATCGTAGGCCCCACCCAGGTAGAAACGCTCGTAGAATGGCAGATTGCCGCTGGAGCCGGCGATGGTCCCAACGCGCCCAATCAGGCCAAGGGTCTGCTCCGCGGTCTGCGAAAGCAGGAACCACTTACCCGTGCGTAGCTCGGTCCTAAAGTAATCCAAACTACCGCCGAGGCCGTTGCCGGCGATTTCCTCGGAGAGTGAAAGCCGCGAACCCTTAGTCGGGAAGTTGTATTCATCGCGCGTGTCTTGCGTCAAGGAGAGCGTAACCGAGGAAATCGTCTTCGGGTGACCATCCTCGGCCTTGACATCGAGGGGCGCGGTAGCGGTGACGTCGCCCACGGTGACGCGCCGCAGGTCATAGGCGATGCGGCCTTCAACGTTACCGAAGAGCCGACGGCGGGCATAAACACCGACGCCTTCATTAACGACGTTGTAGTTGGCCGAAGAATAACCCGTGTAGCGGCGCTCAATCTTGTAACCGACCGCCAAATCACGTTCCCAGAGTGCGGGCTCTTCGAACGAGTGTTCAAAGGCATTGGAGACGCTGCCTGCCTGCAATTTGACGCGGAACTTCTGACCACCGCCGCGATACCAGCCCTCGGGGTTGGTGTAGTCGAAGTTACCCTCGGAGTACTCGACGAAGCCAACGAGTTGCTCCACCGTGCTATAGCCCGCACCAAAACTCACCGAACCAGTGCTGCCTTCTTTAACGATGACGCGGAGGTCGCTTTGGTTTGGAACCGGCGAAGGCACCGGGACGAGCCGGACCTCTTCAAAGAACTGCGTGTTGCGCAGGCGGGCCTCGGAGACGCGGACGCGGGCCAAGTCAAAGACTTCGCCAGGGCTCAGCGCCAACTCACGTGCAATCACGGTGGAGCGCGTCTTCGTGTTCCCCTGGATATCCAAGGAACGGACGGTGAAGCGCTCCCCTTCCTGAATTTTGAAGGACACCGCGATGGCGCCCGTCTGGAAGTTGGGCGCACGGAGGGCTTCCACTTGGATATTCTGGTAACCCATCTGCCCGTAATACTCCCTGAGCTTCTCAGTGGCGGTATCTAAGGCCACCGTTGCGAAGGCCTCACCCGTAATGAAACGGTCCACTTCAGGGCGATAGGCACCACGACGCAGGGACGGTGAAGCAATCACCTGCTGCAGCGCCTCAGCCGTAAAGACCGGGTTCGTCGCTCCGAGCTTATTGCCCGAGATGTCCAAGGCACCGATAGTGTATCGACGGCCTTCCTTTACCTTAAAAATGACTTCCAGTTTGCCGGCGCCATCCTTCAGGTCCTTTTGGCGACATACCTTTGCCGGATCGAGGTCCTCGACTTCGATGTCCAAGAAGCCTTTGAGTCGATAGAAATCCCGGATGCGGTTGCAATCCCGGCGGTATTCCTCGGTATCGAGGTTGGTGGTGAAAAAAAGTCCCCCGAAAAGGCGCGACAAGAAGCCCGGCTTCTCGGTCTTCATTTCCGCGCCTTCGATAATCTCGTTCTCCGTGAGGGCCGCAGCGCCCTCAATCCGGATAAAATCAATCGTCAGGCGAGGGCTTTCACTGGCGGTCAGCTCGACGCGCACACCCGGCAGTCCCTTGACCTCGGTCTTGGTCTTTGCTTCCAAGACGATGAAAGGGCGTTCCTTGCGGAGCTCTTTCTGTAAGGCCAGCACCGCCCGCTGCATCGCGGCGTCATCGAGCGGTTCACCCACGCTGAAACCAGCGACCTTCAAGGCATCGGAATCGAGGTCGATTAACTTCCCGCCCGCGACGATTTCCCGAAGAATCGGGCGTGGCTCAACGGTAATTTCTAAGTCGATCAGTCCGGTCTGCGGGGACAACGTCGGCACTACCCTAACCTGGTTAAAGCGACCAGTGGCGTAAAGTGAACGAACCGTGCTAGTGATGGCATCTTTCGAAAATGGCTCACCCGCCCGTAAGGCGACATGCCCGAGAATAAAGGCCTCCGGAGGCGGAAGAGTTTCACCCTGCTTCCCCGTCTCGTCTGAGGTGCCTCGCTCCGCTTTAATCGTCACTTTGCCAACCATCAGCGGCTTTTCGAGGGTCGGTGCATTTACCTGGGCAAGACTCCCTAAGGGTGCCAAGGCCAAAGCGAAGCAGGCGGCCCGGAGGAAACTCCGGCATACGGTCACATCATTCATTGGAATGGCTTTTGGCAGGTGTTTCGAACCTTGTCAGCCCTGGATTCCAGAGCAGGTCGAGGTCATTGGTTGGCCCGTTACGGTTCTTAGCCACGATTAATTGGCGGGCATAGCACCCATCTTGGCCCATTTGCTCCGCCTCGGCTTCGGCCGCCTTGCTTTGGCTAACATTAGGGCGGGAAATCAGCATCACGATATCAGCGTCCTGCTCAATGGAGCCCGACTCGCGTAGGTCGGACATCTTAGGCTGGCGAGCCTCGTCCTCGGACTTTCGGTTAAGCTGGGCGAGGGCGATGATGGGGATCTGGAATTCCTTGGCCATGGCCTTGATACTGCGGGAGACCTCGGCGATTTGCTGTTCGCGCGCTATGCTGGAGTCCAAACCGTTGATGAGCTGGATGTAGTCGATGACGACCATATCGAGCTTACGGCGGCGGGCAATTCGCCGGCACTTGGCCCGGATCTCGAGAATCGTCTGCCCGCCGTTGTCATCAACAATCAGGGGCTTGCCACGGTATTCATTGGAAGCCTGCACGAGGTCGAGTTGCGTCTGGGCGTCGGGCCGACTGGAGCGCATCTTCTGTAAGTTGACGCGGGCGCGGGAGCACAAGAGGCGCATCGCCAATTCCCGGGCCGGCATTTCGAGTGAGAACATCAGGACGTGCGCGGGTTCGCGGCCCGAGTTAGGCGGCGGGAACATGGCGGCTTCGATAAAGTTGAGGGCGATGGAAGTCTTACCCATCCCAGGGCGGGCCGCGACGACGATC
>CAIYAN010000320.1 GCA_903924185.1 uncultured Opitutia bacterium
ACGAGGGCGATGGTCACCTTCGGCACGCGGTTCACGCGGTTCGCGGCGCGGGCCAGGGGCACCTTCGGGGCGCGGTTCACGGGGTTCGCGGCGTTGACGGTCGCTAGGGATGCCAGGCTGGCGGCCTTCTTCGGCAGCGGCGCCTTCTGGACGGTCTTCACGACGGGGACGCTCTTCGCGGCGAGGGCGGTCGCCTTCGGCCCGAGGTTCGCGACGTTCGCGTGGCGGCTGGTTCTGGGCCGGCTGCTTAGCGAGTTCGCCCGAGAGGTTCTCGGAGACTTCAGCAGGGTTCGCGATCACGCCGATGGACGGGCGAGCGTTCTCGGTCTTACCGCTAGGGGTGACGTTCTGCGGGACGCCACGACGGCCGAATTGCTTCGGTGCGACGATGGTGCCAGGCTTAGCGGCGGGTTCGCTGGAGGCGCCAATCACGGAAAGGGGAGGAAGTTCCGCGTGAGCGGATTCCAGCTTGGATTCGGTGATACGAGGCGCCGGGGCGGCGGGGGTCGTGTTCTGTTCCGCCGTAGGGGCGGGGGTGTGGGTGGACGAGTCGTCCTGCCCGGGGTTTTCTTGGCTCATGGTTTCTCTTGGTGTGGCGACCGGATATTCGGTCGCCTGGTGAAGGCCGTTTCCGCCGTTGTGGCAGAAAGGCCGGGTCTCCGGTAAATACCCGTCGCTTCGAAGGAAGGCGGGGAGGTCCGGTTAGTAGCCGAGACGGGTGTCTCGGAACCGCTGTGAATAAAACATCCCTTTCTAGTTAACAATAAGAAAGTCCCCGGGTGGCCTAAAATAGTGAAACTATGTTCACTTATTTGACCCTAAACTCATCTGGGGCAGGAAATTACTGCTTTAGCGGGCTTCGTCCGTGAACCGCTGTTCCCGAATGAGGATGATTTTGACCGTCCCTTGGTAGGATAGCTTTTCCTCGATGGCGCTACGGAGGCGGCGGAGCAGTTCGGTCGCTCCAAAGTCATCGACCTGACCGGGGTCGACAATGACCCGGAGTTCCCGGCCGGACTGGAAGGCATAGGCCTCCCGGATGCCTTCGAAGCCGAGGGCCAGGGCTTCCAGGTTCTTTACCCGCTGGACGTAACTCTCGAGCGTCGACGAGCGGGCGCCAGGGCGTGAGCCCGAGGCCGCATCGGCGATCATCACCAACGGTGCGTAGAGGCTTTCGGCTTCGACCTCGCGGTGGTGGGCGGCGACCGCGTTGACCACGCGGGGCTCTTCGCCCAAGCGACGGAGTAGGGCGGCACCGATGAGTGCATGGCTTCCGCCGTCTTCCGCTTCCATGGCTTTGCCTAAATCATGCAGGAGTCCCGCGCGCTTGGCGGGAATGGGGTCGAGCCCCAGTTCGCCAGCTAACACGGCGCAGAGTTGGGCGACCTCGATGGAATGTGCGAGCGTGTTCTGGTTGGAGGACAGTCGAAAATGGAGGCGTCCGAGTAACTCCTCGATGCGTCCATCCATCGGGGGCAGGCCGAGGTCGCGGACGGCGTCACGGCCGAGGCGTTGGGCATGGCGGACGACTTCGTCGGCGGCTTTGCGGACTAGATCTTCAATGAGGCTCGGGGCGACATTCCCGTTCTTGATGATGCGGTCGAGGGCGATGCGTGCGATCTCCCGGCGGACGGGGTCGAAGCACGAAACCAGCACCATACCAGGGGTTTCGTCGATCATCAGCGTTGCGCCCGTCGCTTGTTCGAAGGTGCGAATATTCCGACCCTCGCGGCCGATGAGGCGACCCTTCATGTCCTCGGAAGGGATACCAACGGACACCGCCGTCGCATCTTGCGTCGTCTGCGTCGTCAAGCGCTGCATGGCCGCAAGCAAGATGCGGCGGGCTTCGTCGGCGACGTCTTGTTCGGGTCGGTCGAGCATCTCGTGGCGGAGGCGGCGGGCCTCGGTCTCGTATTGCTTCTGGAGGTCGGCCATCGCTTGGCGCTTAGCATCTTCCGGCGTTAGCCCCGAAAGTCGGAGCGTTTCCCGGGAGAGGAAGTCGCGTTGGCGGAGGCTGTCGGCCTTAAGGGTTTCCGCCGCTTGAGCTTCGGCCTTCGCTTCCGCGAGAATCCGATGGGCCTCGCGTTGCTCGTCTTGGGCTTGGGCGTGCAGTTCGGCGGCTTCGACCGTCGCTTCGCGGCGGGCCAGTTCAATTTCATTCTTTAAGCGAGCCTCCCGGAGGGCACCCAGGGTCGATTCGCGCCATTTGGCGACCGCGTAGGCGACAATAGCGCCTGACGAGAAAGCCACTGCGGCAAGGATACTTTGGTCGGCGGCCTCGGCCATGGTTGCGGTGCGGGCGGGAAGCCCACGACCCGTAACCCTTGCGTCCAGCCCCTTGTCCGCAAGCCCTTTCGGGAGGTTCGCCTTGCACCTTGGGTTTTTGGCGGTTGTTTGGATGGTATGTCACTCCGTAACCATGAAGAAGGCTCCACGGCCTCCCTCTGGTGGGATAAATTTGCCAATTTCTCTTGGCGGACCGACTGGACACAGGTCCTCTTGATTGCCCTTTTAAGCACTTTGGGGCTTATCGCGATCGACTCCGCCGGGAGCTATCGGCAGTCGTCCTATGCTCGGTCTCAGGCCATTTTTCTGGGCTTGGGCTGGCTGGCTTACTGGGTCGTTTCTTCGTTCGATTACAGGCGTCTTCGGGTTCACGCCGCCCCCATCTACTCGGTGGGGATCATGATGCTGCTCCCGGTGGCCCTCTGTGCCTTGGCGAAGTACGATCACGGAACCTTCATTCGGAGCATCAATGGAGCCCGCCGTTGGATGGATTTCGGGTTTTTTTCGATTCAGCCCTCCGAGTTTGCTAAGGTTTCGGTCCTTGTTTTTGTCTCCGCTTTATTGACCCGAAACCCGATTGGTTCGTTCCGTAAGACCTGGCCGACCGTCCTTAAGGTTGCGGGGGCCGCGCTCCTGCCGTTTGGCTTGATTTTTGTGCAACCTGACCTAGGGTCGGCTCTCATCTACCTGCCGCTGTCATTTGCCCTCCTATTCGTTGCCGGCCTGAGTTCCAGGTTCTTCATGGTGGCGGGGTTAGCGTCTCTCCTGTTGGTGGCGGTTGTTGCGGTCGACCTCGTCGAATACGCCGGTAAAGTGTCGGAATATTCGAAGGCAAATCCCGAGGACCGCGATCCCGCTAAAGCCGTCCGCGGTAAGCATGAAGCCACGGCGTGGTTTTTCCTCCTTAAGGATTATCAGCGCGAGCGCTTGATGTCTTTTGTCGCCCCCTCGGTCGTCGATCCCAAGGGCCTCGGTGCCACGTGGAACGTCAAGCAGGCCGTCATTGCGGTGGGGCGTGGTGGCTTGACCGGGCAGGGCGTCGGCAAGGGTACGCAGGCCCGTTTCGGCTATCTCCCGGAAGCGGCGGCGCATAATGATTTCATCTTTTCAGGCATGGCCGAAGAGATTGGTTTCGCGGGCGGCTTCATGGTGATCGCCGCGTTCGCTTTGCTTTTTTGGCGCGTGGTCCGCACCGCGGTCCGCGCCGCCGACCGTTTTGGTTCTCTGTTGGCTCTCGGCGCCGCCACCATCATGGGCACGCACGTCGTGATCAACCTTGGGATGAATATCGATTTGATGCCCGTGACGGGCGTTCCACTACCTTTCCTCAGCTACGGGGGGTCTTTCGTGCTCAGCTGCTTCCTGCTCCTTGGCTTAGTCCAGAGCGTCCACCGGCATTCGGCTGGTGGCGGCGAACATGAAGGCTCTCCGGCAACCGGCCTTACGGCCTAATTCCGAGATGTCCGAAAATACTGAACCCGAAGATCACCTAGAAGATTCCCCCGAAGAAGGCACGCCGCCGACGACTGGGGTGGATCAGCAGAAGCTCGCCGAAGAGGCCGCCCGCCGGCGCAAGGAGCTCCCGTTGCTGCAACGGATCGTCAAGCACTTCTCCAAGGATCGCAACACGTACCGCGAGCTCGTCATCAACGCCGAGACTTTAGAGAAGCGCGTCGCGCTGCTGACGAATGGAGTCCTCGACAAGTTCGAGATCGAGCACAAGGGCGAGAACCGCATGGTCGGTGCGATCTTCAAGGGCCGCGTACAGAATCTGGAGTCCGGTCTGAAGGCCGCCTTCGTGGATATCGGTCAGCCGAAGAACGCCTTCCTCCACTACTGGGACATGCTCCCGGCGGCGAACGATTCGCAGGTTGAGTTCATCCGTGATAACGAATCCGCCGAGCAGAAGCAGCGCAAGGCCCGCTACCAAGCCAAGGACATCCCTCAGCTCTTTCCCGCTGGCTCCGACATCGTTATCCAGGTCGTTAAGGATCAGATCGGCACCAAGGGCCCTCGCTCGACGACCAACATCGCCTTGCCGGGCCGCTACGTCGTCCTGATGCCGTTCAGTGGCGCTTGCGGCGTTTCCCGTAAAATCGAAGACAATGCCGAGCGC
>CAIYAN010000321.1 GCA_903924185.1 uncultured Opitutia bacterium
CAGAGCCAGTATTCGATGACTGGCACGAACCGTGAGATGATGGTCAACAACAAGGCCAAGCTCTACGAACTCGGCGGTACCTTGCCGGACAGCCACTACAAGTGGGACCGCAAGAAAGCTGAAGCCGAGCGCCAGGCCGAGTCGGGCCACTGAGTTCTCGCTACGAGGTCAGGTTCTGCGCGGTCAGGTGACCAAGCGACTGCGTGCACGTTGCCCATTTGTCACTCTCCCACGCCTTCCCCGCGGCAGGCGTAGTTTGCTTTTCAGAACCTTCTCCCTTTTATCACCCGCATGTCCTCTCTCTTTTCTCCGCTTAAAGTCGGTGCCCTCACGCTCCCGAACCGCGTGCTGATGGCCCCGCTCACGCGTTGCCGCGCCGAAGGCGCCAACGTGCCGACTGCCCTGATGGCCGAATATTATGCCCAGCGTGCGAGCGCCGGCTTGATCATTGCCGAAGCGACGACCGTGAGTCCTCGCGGGCACGGCTACCCGAACACCCCGGGCATCTACAGCGACGAACAAGTCGCCGGATGGAAGCTGGTCACCGATGCCGTCCACGCCAAGGGCGGCCGCATCTTCCTACAGCTCTGGCACGTCGGTCGCATCTCGCACCCCGACTACCAGCCGAATGGCGAACTCCCCGTGGCCCCCTCCGCCATCGCCCCGAAGGGCCAGCTCTGGACCGGGAAGGCCATGGCTGACTACGTCGTACCACGCGCCCTGCGAATCGAGGAAATGCCTGGTATCGTGGCCGAATACGTCCGCGGGGCTCGCCTCGCCAAGCAGGCCGGCTTCGACGGCGTCGAAATCCACAACGCCAACGGCTACCTCCTCGACCAGTTCCTGCGCGATGGTACCAATAAGCGTGCAGACGGTTACGGTGGCTCGGTCGAGAACCGCGCCCGCCTCACCTTGGAAGTCACCGCCGCCGTCGTCTCCGTCTGGGGCTCCGACCGCGTCGGCATCCGTCTCTCCCCTGGCGGCGTGTTCAACGATATGCATGACTCCGACCCGCAGCGCACCTTCAGCTACGTCCTCGGCGAACTCTCCAAACTGGAACTCGCCTATGCGCACGTCACCCGCGTGACGGCTCAGGACATCGCGCACGGCGCCAAGGACGGCGTCGGCCCCCAGGAACTTCGCCACTGCTTCAAGGGCGTACTCATCACGGCCGGTGGTTTTGACCGCCCGCAGGGGGACGCCGCCATCCAAGCCGGCTGGGCGGATGCCATCGCCTTCGGCGTGCCCTTCCTGTCGAACCCCGACCTCCCGCGCCGCCTCGAACAGGGCCTCGCCTTGAACACCCCCGACGAGAGCACCTTCTACGCCTCCGGTGCTAAAGGTTACTCGGACTACCCGTTCGCCCAGTAACGGCTCGGGTAACCCTCGGGTCCTTTCATGAACGGGTTTGAGGCTGCCGCTCCCGCGGTCGCCTGTGCTTCCGGCCACTTCCCTCTTCCCTCCCTGCAAGGTCAGGGCTAGAAGTGCATGAGCACCTCCGGGTGCCCTCCGAGTCCACATGTCCGTCCCTCCCCCCATTCCGAACCCGATCGAACGTCCGCTCGCTCCGACCTACATCATCGGACACAAGAACCCAGATGCGGATGCGATTTGCTCGGCGATGGCCTATGCAGCCTTCAAGGAAGCCTCCGGACAACCTGGTTACGTGGCGGCGCGTTGTGGCAATTCCAACGCACGCATCGACGCCATTCTAAACCGCTTCGGAGCCACGCTGCCGGAATTCGTCGGCGACGTCACCCCGCGCGTCGAGGACATCATGCAGCACGACCCGTATGTCGTCTCGGTCGACGACACGTGTGCGCGCGCCCTCGAACTCCTCGACCTGCACGACGTGCGTGCCCTGCCCGTCCTCGATCGCGAAGGTCGCCTCGACGGCTACGTCTCCATCTTCGGCCTCGGCGACTACTTCATCCCCAAGCCCAAGCGCGCGACCTCGATGCGTAAGGTGCACAGCTCGATTGACGCCATCATCCGTTCCATCGGCGGGACCGAAGTCATCGCCTTCGAGCAGACTGCGGTCGACGAACTCTATGTGCGCGTTGCCGCCATGGAACTCGAGTCCTTCGGTAAGTCCGCGTCCGCGGAGGGCATCCCGAACAACAAGAGCATCATCGTCGTAGGCGACCGAGACGACGTGCATCGCCGGGCCATCAGCATGGGCGTGCGCCTCATCATCGTCACCGGCGGGCACCGCATGAAGGCGGAGACCCTCGCCCTCGCCAAAGAAGCTAAAGTCTCCGTCGCCTACGCCGACACGGACAGCGCCACCACGGCTTGGGCCGTGCGCGCCGCCACGCTCATCGGCGGCCTCGTCCAGCGCGATGCCCCTCGCTTCAGTCCACAGGAGAAGCTCGGCGTCATCCGTCGGCGCATCATCCAGTCCAACGCGTTAATCTACCATGTCATCGATGAGGACGCCCGCCTCGTCGGCGTGTTTTCGAAGTCCGACATCCTGAAGCCGGTACGGACCCGCTTGGTGCTGGTCGACCACAACGAGCTCTCCCAGGCCGTCGATGGGGCCAACGAAGTTGAGATTGCCGAAGTCGTCGACCACCACCGCCTCGGCAACCCGCACACCACGCAGCCGATTCTCTTTATAAACCGCCCGCTGGGTTCGACTTGCTCGATTGTGGCCGACATGTTCCAGACCGCCGGGCTCACGCCGAGCCCGCAAATCGCTGGCCTCATGATGTGCGGCATCATCTCCGACACCCTG
>CAIYAN010000322.1 GCA_903924185.1 uncultured Opitutia bacterium
GCATGGGCGCCGCCTGGCGCCGCGTGAATGATGGCAAGCAGTTCGACAGCGTCCTGAGCACGGTCTCGGGCGTGAAGGAGCTTGGCCTCGAAGTCTGCTGCACTCTCGGGATGGTCAGCGAAGCGCAGGCTGGGCGCCTCAAGCAGGCCGGTTGCGACGTCTATAACCACAACCTCGATACCTCGCGCGAGCACTACTCGAAAATCATCACCACGCGCACCTACGACGACCGACTCCAGACCCTCTCGAACGTCCGCAAGGCTGGCCTCGAGGTCTGCTCTGGTGGCATCATCGGCATGGGTGAGACCGAAGACGACCGCTTGAAGATGCTTGTCGAGCTCGCACAACTCGACCCTCAGCCTGACTCCGTGCCGATCAACGCCCTCGTCGCGGTTGAAGGCACGCCGCTCGCCGGCCGCAAGTTCGTGGATACCATCGAATTCGTCCGCACCATTGCCGTAGCTCGCATCTTGATGCCGAAGGCGATGGTCCGCCTCTCCGCCGGCCGCGCCAACATGAACGACGAGACGCAGGCCCTCTGCTACCTCGCCGGCGCCAACTCGATCTTCCTTGGCGAAAAGCTCCTGACCACGGGTAACCCAGACATCGAAGAGGACATGAACCTCATGAAGCGTCTGGGCCTGCACCCCATGCACCCAGATGAAGCCCGCCGCATCCACCGCGGGGAGATTGCCCCGGCCTCCGCCCAGCCGGCCGCTTGGCCCAACGTCGCGGAATTCGCCGCCGCCAACGCCACCGAAGAATCTTGCGACCAAGGCGGCTGCGGCTGCAAATAGGTCATGCCAGTCTTCTTCGTTACAGGTAGCGACACTGGCGTGGGCAAGACCCACGTCGCCGGCCTGCTCGCGCGTCGCATGGCACGCGATGGCTTCACCCAGGTGATTAAACCGGTGGAATCTGGTGCGGCTGCGGGCCGTCCGGCGGACGCTCTTAAGGCCGCGGGGAAGTGGGCTGAGGCGCATACCTTGTTGGCGTTTCCTGCGCCCATCGCGCCACTCGCTGCCGCCAAGAAGGCGCGCAAGCAACTCGACCTCGCCACGTTACTCAAACTTTACCGCACCGTTCCACCGGCACCTTGTCGCGTCGTCGAAAGCGCCGGTGGCGTCGCCGTACCCATTGACCCGAAGGGGAAGGACTGGTCTGACTTTGCCGCGGCCATCAAGCCAATGGCAGTCATCATCGTGGTGGAAGATCGCCTGGGGGCCATCAACCAGGCCCGTCTCGCCATCGCTTACCTGCGTCGCCGTTACGACGGCCCGATGGGCGTGTGGCTGAACGCGATTAAGAAACCGACGCCCGCAGTGGCGGCGGCTAATCGTGCTGGCCTCGCCGATGCATGGATTCCGCTTTACGGAGAGTCTGGTCCCGGCAAGAAGCCCCCGCGTTTCCATTTCCTGCCGCGATGAACGCGGCTTTGCTCCAGCGTTTGCGTAAGTCTTTAGGCGAACGCCAGGGGTCCTCGCTCCGTCGGAAACTCGTCGCGCGGGCGGCGGACGATTCGCGCATCAACCTCGCCGATAACGATTACCTCGGCCTCGCACGCGACCCGGTTGTGGTTGAAGCCGGTATTGCAGCGCTCCGTACTTGGGGCGCTTCGTCCTCGGCATCGCCGCTCGTGACGGGCTATACGCAGCTGCATCAGCAACTCGAACAAACCTTAGCGGCGTGGCAGGGCTATGCGCACGGCTTGGTCTTGAATACCGGCTTCGCTGCGAATGCCGCCGTCCTCGGTGGCTTGCCCAAGGCAGGTGACGTCGTCCTCGCGGACCGCTTGGTGCATGCGAGTATGCTCGAAGGTATCATGGCCTCGGGCGCGCGTCTCCGTCGCTTCCCGCATAATGACCTCGATGCCCTCGAGCTCATGCTCCACGAGGAGCCCGCCCTCGACGGCGTCATCTTTGTCGTCACCGAGAGCGTCTACTCCATGGATGGCGATGGCCCGGATCTCCGTCGCTTGGCATCCTTGCGTCAGCGCTTTGGGTTTTGCTGGGTGCTCGACGAAGCCCATGCCACTGGCTGGTATGGCGAGACGGGGTCCGGCATGCAGGAGCATCAAGGCGTCCTTGCCGCGGCGGACATCGTCGTCGGCACCTTGGGTAAGGGCCTTGGCTCGCAAGGTGCCTATGTGCTCTCGCATGCGTCAGAAGTCCGTGATGCCTTGGTTAACTTCGCCGGGGAGTTTATTTATTCTACTTACCTGGCCCCGGTGAATGCCGCGACCGCTTTGGCGGCTATCGGACGGGTCCGTGAGCTGGTCGCGGAGCGCCCCCGCCTGCAGGCGATGTCCGTCGAATGGCGTGATGCGTTGTGTGCTGCTGATTTCGCCGTCCCCGCGGGGGACTCACCGATTATCCCGCTCATCTTGGGTGATTCGGACGTGACCCTTCGTTACGCCGAAACGCTCCGCTCCTCTGGCTTCATGGTCTCGGCCATTCGTCCGCCCACCGTTCCGGTCCGCACGGGGCGTATCCGGATTTCCCTGCGCCGTGGACTCGATGCCTCCGCGCTCGCGTCCTTCCTCTCCGTCCTGAAAGGTATTTCCCGATGAAGATCGGTTGGATTGGCGGTTGGGGCATCTCGTTGGCGGAGATGAGCCCGCTGGCGGTTGCGCATGCACCTGACGCCGAGCACGTCATCTTTCCGCCCGTGGTCGGCGCCGCCGAGAACCTGGTGGGTTGTGACGCCATCGTCGGCTGGTCGCTCGGTGCGCACCTCCTGCTCGAAGCCGCTGCGCGCGGCGTGCAGCTCCCCACGAAGGCCCTGCTCATCGCCCCGTTTACTTCGTTCTGTTCTGAACACGGCAAGTGTGGACGCGTCAGCGAGACACAGGTCCGCTGGCTTAAACGCTGGTTGGAAAAGGAACCCTTGGCGGCGCTGGCGGATTTCCGGACCCGTGCGGGTTTGGCTCCGGCCATGAGCACGGAGCTACCCTATGAACTCGAGCACCTCTCGGCTGGCTTGGACATCTTAGCCGAACCAGCGGGCATTTCACTCGTTACCTTCGGACGCCAAGGCTTACCCCATGGTTGGGAAGCGTATGTCGGCGCGGAGGACAAGCTCCTGAATCCGGAAGGCGTGACGCAGGCCATCGTTGGTGCGCAGATTGTCGACGAAGCTGGCCACGCCCTCATCGACTTCCTCGGAAGCCCCGCCGTCTAATGCGTTTCGACGAACGAGCCGGCAGTTACGAGGAGCACGCCGCTCCGCAGCGTCGCTTTGCGGAAGCCTTGGCCGCTTTCGCTCCCTTCCATCGCGGTGCTCAGGTGACCGAGCTCGGTGCCGGGACGGGCTTTCTCACGAATGCTTTGCTCGCCCAGGGCGTTTCCGTGGAAGCCACGGACTCCTCGCCGGCGATGATCGAGCTTGGCCAAGCTGCTGCACCCACCGCGGTGTGGAAGCAGCGGGAAGCCTTTGGCCCTCAGCCTAAGGCCAAGGCTATCGCCTCGTCGGGCCTACTTCATTGGTCCGCCGACCCCGTGCTTGTGCTGAAGCATTGGCGCGATGCCTTACCGAAGTCAGGCCGACTCCTCTTAGGCGTCCCGTGCGACCCCTGCCTAAACGAACTCCGCGACCTCACGGGCGAAGGCCCGATTCGTTGGCGCGATGAAGCTCAGTGGCTGCAGGTCTTGGACCATGCTGGCTTTGATGTCCGGGCGCACGGCGTCCTCGAGTCCATGGAAACCTATCCCTCGGCGATCGACCTCATGCGCGCCTTGCACGGCAGCGGCGTGACGGGCTCACCGCGGCTGAATCCCGGTGAACTCCGCAACCTCATCCGCGACTACGACCGACTCTATCGCAAGGGCGACAGTGTCGTCGCCACCTGGGCTTGGCTCTTAGTGGATGCGGTGGCGAGGTAGGGACAGCACCACGTGCTGTCCTTCTTAGGTAGGGGCGTGGCTTTGCCGCGTCCTCCTCGCTACCGGCTAGGTTGGCACGCAGTGCCAACCCTACCAGATACGGGGAAGGCAAAGGGAGACCGGGGAGCGGGAAGTTAGCATCTGGTGCTCCCCCTACCTCTTTTACACTTTCACACTTTTCCACCTTTGCACAGGGGCAATTCACCCCTTCCGTGCTTACTCCTTCAGTTGCGCGATGAGCTTGAGGGTCTCGAGCGGGGTCTCGTGCGTGGAGGCCGCGCCGTGCAGTCCGGGCGGGAGCAACTCGATGGCTTGTTGCTGGAAATCCGCGATGAGTTCTTGGACTTCTAGGAGCGCGGCCGCGACCTGATCGGCGTCGACCCAGACGTCGTAGAGTTTTAAGGTGGAGCCGGGCTCTTCGCCGTCGACCGCACCTTCACCGATGGCGTAGCCGCAGTCTTCCAATTCGTCCCAGAGGCCAGCGTCGGTCTCGAAGTCATCTTCCAAGCTATAGGTGCGGATACCCGTCAGCCACATATCGAGCTCCTTGAAGAGCTTTTCGTGCGTGGCATGAATCTCGGTGAAGGTGAAATCCAAGCCGACAGCCACGAGCTGCTGGCCTTCGAGGATATCGCCCAACTGGGGGCCTTCAGGATTGGCGTCTGCGCTCATGTCGGGAAGCGTGCGAAGCTCCGCCCGAAAGGCGATACCGAAGAACCGCTTACTCTGCCGCCGCTTGACCAGCCAGCCAGCCCGTCGTCCAGGCGTTCTGGAAGTTGAAGCCGCCCGTCACACCGTCGACATCGAGTACTTCGCCGGCGAAATAGAGTCCGGGGCAGAGGCGGCTTTCCATGGTCTTGAAGTCCACCTCGGACAGCTTCACGCCGCCGCAGGTGACAAACTCTTCCTTGAAGAGGCTCTTACCGTCGACCTCGAAGGTGGCTGCGGTCAACTGCGTGGCCAACGCCTGCAGTGCGGGATTGCTAACGTGCGCCCACGGTGTGGTGGCGGCGATGCCTGCGGCCGCGACGAAACGTTCCCAGAGGCGTTGCGGCATCGCGACGGGACTAAAGGTGGTGATTTGTTTACGGGCGTTTTGCTCGCGGA
>CAIYAN010000323.1 GCA_903924185.1 uncultured Opitutia bacterium
CACGCCAGCGCGGGAGTAAGTATCGAAGCCTTCGGACTCGTCCCCGCCCATGCGTAAGCGACTCACCGATTACCGCCATGCCGTCTGGGACTGGAACGGCACGTTGCTCGACGATACGTGGCTCTGCTGCGAATCGCTCAATGAAATGCTCCGCGACGCCGGTCGCCCCTTGGTCGACCACGTGCGCTATCGGCAAATCTTTGAATTCCCCGTCATCAATGTCTACCGCAAGGTGGGCTTTGACGCCGACGCGGCCAGCTTCCACGCCATCTCTCATCGCTTCATGGCTTCATACGAAGCACGCAAGGCGGAGTGCCAACTTCATCCCCAGTCCCGCAAACTACTCGCCGGACTGTCCAAGGCTGGCCTGACGCATTCCGTGCTCTCGGCTTATGAACTCAGCCTACTGGTCGCGACCCTGCGCGACTACGCACTAGCGCACCACTTCATCAAGACCTGTGGCGGCAGTGATATCCATGCTGGCAGCAAAGAAGAACGCGCTCGCGTCCATCTCCATGACCTAGGCATAGACCCTGAACACGTCGTCTACGTCGGCGACACGGCCCATGATGCTGAAGCCGCCCACGCCATGGGCGTGGATTGCGTCCTCGTCGCCCACGGCCATCAACACCGCGACCGCCTGCAAGGGCTCGGCGTCCGTGTCGTGGACGACTTCGCCGAGCTCTTGGCCGAACTCGGGTAAGCGGATTTGCAATATTTCGGGCGAAAGCGGGCTTTTCAGCCATCGTGGGTGCGTTTTGGTTGTCCTTTTGAGACCGCGTAACTCAAATTGACTACCCCTTCCCCGCCCATGGCTTCTCTCGCTGCCGCCTTCGATCCCAACTTCTACGACAGTTACCCACTGGTGCTTATTCTAGCCATCTTGGTAGCGTTCTCGATTTACCTCATCTTGCGCAAGCGTCGCAAAGCCCTGACCGAGGTGAATGAAGAAATTGCCGACGTCCAGCAGGCCGCCTCCGAAGGCTTCAGCGCCTCGGAGCAGGTCTTCCCGCCGTCCGCCGATTTCGTCTCCAAGGCGCGCGTCAAAGGCATGGATGGCTACAATAAGCTCTACCGTCGCTCCATCGATGACCCGGAAGGTTTCTGGGCGGATGAAGCCAAGGAGCTGACTTGGTTCGAACCTTGGACCAAGGTCCTCGACGAGTCGAAGAAGCCGTTCTTCAAATGGTTTGTCGGCGGTAAGACCAACATCGCCTATAACTGTCTCGACGCGCAAATCGAGAAGGGCCTTGGCGAGAAGGTCGCCATCGTCTTCGAAGGCGAGCCGACCAAGGACGGGCAAGCCACGGATATCCGCCGCCTCACCTACCGCGAACTCCACGCCGAGGTCTGCCGCTTCGCCAACGTCCTCAAGGGCCTCGGGCTGGTTAAAGGTGACACCGTTGCCGTCTACATGCCAATGGTCCCCGAGCTCGCCATCGCGGTGCTCGCCTGTGCACGGCTCGGGATTGTTCACTCCGTGGTCTTTGGTGGCTTCTCCGCCGAATCCATCCGCGACCGCGTGAATGATGCGAAGTCCAAGGCGGTTATCACGATGGACGGTGGCTACCGCCGCGGGAAGTTCCTGCCGCTCAAGCAGACGGTCGACGAAGGCGTGCAGGATTGCCCGACGATCGAGAAGGTACTCGTCGTCCAGCGCCACCTCGGCCAACCCGACGCTGGCTGCAGCATGAAGGCTGGTCGCGACGTGTGGTATCACGAAGCCGCCGCTCAGGTCACGACCGACTGCCCCGCCGTTTGGCAGGAGTCCAATGACATGCTTTTCCTGCTCTACACTTCCGGCTCCACCGGCAAGCCCAAGGGCATCATCCACGGCACGGGTGGCTACATGCTGCAGGCCTACACGACCAATAAATATGTCTTCGACCTCCGTAACGATGACCTCTTCTGGTGCACCGCCGATGTGGGTTGGGTCACTGGCCACACGTATGTTGTTTACGGCCCGCTGCTCAATGGTGCCTCGATACTCATGTACGAAGGTGCGCCCGACGCCCCGGACTTCGGTCGCTTCTGGAAGATTGTCCAGGACCACAAGGTCACGGTCTTCTACACGGCCCCGACCGCTATCCGCGCCTTCATGAAGTGGGGCGATGAGTGGGTACAGAAGTACGACCTCTCCACGCTCCGCTTACTCGGCTCCGTCGGTGAGCCTATCAATCCGGAGGCTTGGCTTTGGTATCACCGCAACATCGGCGCCGAGCGTTGCCCCATCGTCGACACTTGGTGGCAGACCGAAACCGGCGGCCACATGATTACCCCGCTGCCTGGCTGCACGCCGACCAAGCCGGGCTCCGCGACGTTGCCCTTCTTTGGCGTCGACGCCGCGGTACTCGACGAAAACGGCAACGAAACCGACACCGGCATTCTCGCTATCCGTAAGCCTTGGCCGGGCATCACGCAGGGCATCTACGGCGACGAGAAGCGTTATATCGAGGCTTACTGGAGCCGCTGGAATGGCGCCTACTACTTCCCGGGCGACGGCGCCATCCGCGATAAGGACGGTTACCTCTGGATCACCGGCCGCGTCGACGACGTCGTCAACGTCTCCGGTCACCGCATCGGCACCGCTGAACTCGAAGCCGTTTTCATCGAACACCCCGCCGTCGCCGAGTCCGCCGTCATTGGCGTGAAGCACGACCTCAAGGGCCAAGGGCTCATGGCCTTTGTCATCCTCAAGACCGCCGCTGCCAAGACTGTCAACGAAGCCGAACTAGCCAAGACGCTCAACGGCATGGTCGACGCCAAGATCGGCAAGTTCGCCCGCCCCGAACGCATCGTCTTTGTGCCCGACCTCCCCAAGACCCGCTCGGGCAAGATTATGCGCCGCCTCCTCCGCGATGTCTCCGAAGGTCGCGAACTCGGCAATATTGCCACGCTGGCCGACCCAGCCGTGGTCGAGGCCATCCGGAGTAAGTTTAACGCTAAGTCAGCCTAAGCAGAGTTTCCGACCGCTGGCGTCCATCAGCCCCCTCTCCTCGCGAGTAGGGGGCTTTTTGTTACTGGAATTATTCGGACCTGACTTTTCCGGGTTGAGCGACGGAGGGAAACGGTAAGGATGGTCCCATCATGCGCGCCTTCCTGCTGCTCCTGCTGACCGCCACCCTTTCCGCCGCTGGCCTCAAGGTCGGTGACGACGTCCCCGCCACCCGCCCGGCGACTCAAATCCAAGGCCAGGCGGTCAAGGATTTCGAAAAGGGCAAGGTGTACGTCTTCGAGTGCTGGGCCACTTGGTGCGGCCCGTGCATCACCGCCATCCCCCACCTCAACGAGCTGCATAAGAAACTCGGTGCCAAGGGCGTCGTCTTCACTGGTGTCAACGTGTGGGATGGCGAGAAGGACGCCAAGTCCGCCGAGAAGGTAAAAGCGTTCGTCCAACAACAGGGCGAGAAGATGGCCTACGCCGTCGCCATCGGCGGCGACGTGTTCATCAAGGATTGGCTCGAAGCCGCGCGCGTGAATGGCATCCCGCACGCCTTCGTGGTCAGCGAGGGCAAGCTCGTCTGGGCCGGCCACCCGATGGAGATGAATGAAGAGATGCTCGGTGATATTTTGACGGGGACGTTCGACCCAAAGAAGAGCGGTAAAAAAGTCGCGGCCGGCCCGGCGGTCGATCCTGAAGCCGAAAAGGCTCAGGCGAAACTCAACAAACTGGGCGAAGCCATGGCCCGTAAGGATTGGAAGGCCGCCGAAGCCGCCTTGGCTGACGCCGCTTCGGTCCTGCCGCCGGAAGAACGCCAAGACCTCATCGACTCCGTCGGGGCGACCATTGCGATGGCCAACGGTGACCCTTCCAAACTCTACAAGATGCTCGCGAAGGTAGCGGAAGCCGAGAACGACGACGCTGAGTCGCTCAACGAATTGGCCTGGGACCTCGTAACGAACCCGCAATACGAGAAGCAGATCAACCTGAAGCTCGCCGATCAGTGTGCCGCCCGGGCGGTTGAACTGACCAAGGGCGAAGAAGCCGACAAGCTGGATACCCTGGCCCGTGTCCGCTGGCTCCAAGGTAAGCGCGAGGAAGCGGTCAAACTCCAGCAGAAGGCCGTCGCCAAGAGCGCCGACGCCGAGATGCGGGCAGCGACGCAGAAGACCCTCGACGCACTGCTTAAAGGCGTTCTGCCCAAGGCTGACCTGCCGGAAGAGCGCTAAGCCATGGATCGGCGCGGCTTCTTAACCAGCAGCGTCGGTCTACTCGGCGCATCCCTCCTCGCTGGCTGTCGCACGCCTGAGCCCTCCGCTCCCCCCATCCGTGCCATTACGCGTGGACCCAAGTTCCACTGGCGCGGCTACTACGATAAACTGCTGTATTCGCCCGACGACCGCTTCGTGCTGGCCAACGAGGTCGACTTCGAGGGCCGCTCCCCGACGAAAGCCGACTCCATCCGGGTCGGGATGGTCGACACGCAGGACAAGGACCGCTGGATCGACCTAGGAGGCTCGAGCGCCTGGAACTGGCAGCAAGGCTGCATGCTGCAGTGGATCCCGGGCTCGACCAGTGAGATCGCCTGGAACGACCGCGAAGGCGGGCAGTTCGTGACCCGCCTACGCGACGTAAAGTCCGGCCGCACGCGCACCCTGCCCCATCCGTTCTACACCTTCAGCCCCGACGGCCAGACCGCCTTTGCGCCCGACTTCGCGCGCCTCGACGTCACCCGCCCTGGCTACGGTTACGCCACGGGCGCCGAACGCGACATCTGGAAACTCAAGCCAGCGCCCGATGATATTGGCATCTGGCGCATGGACGTCGCCACTGGCAAGCAGCGCCTGCTCTTCTCGCTGGCCGAGGCGGCGAAAATCCCGTTCACCGGTCCAGCCGCCGCGGCCTTCATGCCCGGTTCGGTCCACTGGTTCAACCACCTGCTTTGCAACACGGACGGTACGCGCCTTTTCTTCCTGCACCGCTGGCGGAACCCTGGCGACAAGGCGGCCTTCCGTACGCGCGCGTTGACGATGGGCGTCAACGGCGGGAAGGTCCACGTGATGGACCCCAACGGCGGAACCTCGCACTTCGTCTGGCGCGACCCGCAGCACATCTTCGCGTGGGCCTGGCATCCCTCGCACGGCGAACGGTTCTACTTATTCAAGGACCTCTCCGCGGAGATCAGTGTCGTCGGAAAAGACGCGATGCCCGTCAACGGGCACAACACCTATTTACCAAATACCAATAACGAGTGGGTGCTCAACGACACCTACCCGCAGGGGCCCGCAAAGCTGCAGCGTCCGTATCTCTACCATATCCCGACCAACCGCCGGATCGAGGTCGGGGCCTTCCCGACGGTCGCTGCCATTAATGGCAAGGAATGGCGCTGCGATACGCACCCTTCGGCCAGCCGCAGCGGCCGCCAGTTCTGCTTTGATTCAGCCCATGCCGGCGGCCGCCAAGTCTATGTGGCGGACATCGCCCAGCTACTCGGTTAAGCCGTTGCCGAGCCGTCACGGAGTCCTCGCTTCCCTTCCCCGTTGAAGGGCGTAAGGTACCGCCTTCCCCCGATGGTCTCCCGCTCCGCCCTAGAACGCGCCCGCTCCGCGCTCCACCTCCGCCTCCTCGCCGCCCAACGCAGACTAGAGTCGACTGGACGCGGCGCGGTCATCCTCCTCGGTGGCAACGACCGCCTCGGCGCCTCCGAGCTGGCCAACCAGCTGACGGAGTGGTTCGACTCACGGCGCGTCCGTATCTGCGCGCCAGAAAGTACCTCGGCCGAACTCCGCGGCCGCCCCTTCCTCTGGCCCTACTGGCAAATGATGCCGGCCAAAGGCACCATCACGGTCGTCGTCGGGGATTGGGTGACGCGCACGGCTTTGGCCGCGGCCAAAGAGGAACTTTCCGGCGAGAAACTTCGCCAACGCGTGCGGGCGCTCAAGCAGTTCGAAGAGATGCTCGCCGCCGATGGTAATTCCGTGGTGAAGGTCTGGATCGAGACGCCCGAAAAAACCCTCCGTAAGCGGTTACGTGAAGTCGAAGACACCGACGCCCAAGATTGGGTCGTCTCCGCCGATGACTGGTTACTGACCAAGAACGGCGGGCACACGCTAGCGCGCAACCTGCGCTCGACCGCCGCTGGCCGCAACCTCCCGTGGAAGGTGATCCTCGGCGGCGAAGCGAAGGCCCGCGACCTGCATGCCGGCTTAGAGATCGTCCGCCAACTTTCCTTGGCCTCTCGTCGACGCGCGGCAGTGAAGCACAAGAAGCCGAGTGGACGCCCGCGCGGCCTCCTCGAAAGCGTCGCCGCCCACCCCACGCTGGACCGGAAAGACTACTCGGCGCAAATTGCCAAACTGCAGGCCCGTCTCGGTCGGCTCACCCGCCTCGCCGCCGCCAAGGGCCTGAGCACCGTTGTCGCCCTCGAGGGCCCCGATGCCGCGGGCAAGGGCGGTGCGATTCGCCGTCTCTGCGGGCTGATGGATGTAGCGTATTATCAGGTCTACCCGATACCCGCGCCGACCCCCGAAGAAAAAGCCCGCCACTACCTGTGGCGCTTCTGGAACAAGACGCCCGCCCTAGGGCACCTCGCGATTTTCGACCGCTCCTGGTATGGGCGCGTGATGGTGGAACGGGTCGAGGGCTTTGCTACCGACGCCGAATGGGCCCGGGCTTATTCCGAAATCAACGACTACGAGGCCCGCCTCGCGGAAACCGGCATGATTGTGCTCAAGGTCTGGATTAATATTTCCAAGGAAGAGCAGATGCGCCGATTCAAGGCCCGGGAAGACTCGCCGCATAAGCGCCACAAGATGACGCCAGAGGATTATCGTAACCGTAAGAAGTGGGATGATAACCTGCGCGCCGCGGAAGATATGATTGCCCGCACCGACACACCGCACGCCCCGTGGCACGTAATCCTCGGCGACGATAAACGCCACGCCCGCGTGGCCGTCCTCAAAGCCGTTTGCCGCGCGCTGGCCGATCGCTTGGACTAAGCCACTCGCGGACCCAGCGGAGGTGCGGGCCCGTCAAGGCCGCGGAATCTAGTGCCGTGACGGCAACCCACTCCAGTTCGACATCTCGGGACCACGTGCGGGCCGCCGCGGCCGTGGCGA
>CAIYAN010000324.1 GCA_903924185.1 uncultured Opitutia bacterium
AAGCTCGACGCGCAGGCGCTTCAGGCGTTGCTCCAAGTCAACTTGGATGTCCGCATAATCGGCCTGACCGGCGAAGCTCTTAAGCTCGAGGGGATCCTTGACCGAGTCGAAGAGGTCCACGGCGTCGTGACCGGCGCCATAATAGTGCACGAGCTTATAGCGGTCAGTGATAATGCCGTAGTGGGGCGAGACGCGATGCGGCGAAGGGTATTCGTAGTAGTGGTAGTAGAACTCCTTCCGCCAATCGGCGGGCACTTGACCGGCCAGTAACGGACGGAGGCTACGGCCTTGCATGTCCGCCGGAGCAGCCACGCCCGCCATGTCGAGGAAGGTCTGGGCAAAGTCGACGTTCGCAACCAGGGAGTTATTGACCGAGCCCGGGGGCGTGACGCCGGGCCAGCGGACGAGCAAAGGCGTGCGCACGGACTCCTCAAAGATCCAACGCTTATCGAACCATCCATGCTCGCCGAGGTAGAAGCCCTGGTCGGAGGAATAGACGATAATGGTATTCTCCATCAGACCTTCGTCCTCGAGGAACTTTAGCATGCGGCCGACGTTGTCATCGACCGACTTCACGCAACCGAGGTAATCATGCATATAGCGCTGGTAGCGCCACTTGACGAGGTCACGGCCCTTGGGCTCAGCCTGACGGTAAGCTTCGTTGACCGGACCATAATAGGCATCCCAGGCCTTGGCCTGTTCGGGCGTGATGCCGGGAGGATGCACCAGCTTCATGTCCAACTGGCTGATTGTCTTTTCCAAAGTCATGTCCTGATCGCCGACCGAGAATGCGCGGTCCTTGTAATCATCGAACAAAGTTGCCGGCTCCGGATAAACGCGGCCCTTATCCCAGCCGAGGTCCGTCAGATTCGGCGACCACTCGCGGTGCGGGGCCTTCTGCTGGCACATCAGCATGAAGGGCTTGCTCTTATCGCGCCCCTTCACCCAAGCCATCGATGCGTCAGTGGTGATATCCGTGACGTAGCCAGAAGTCTTAATGACGCCTTGGGCGGTCTTCATCGGTGGATTGTAGTAGATGCCTTGGCCTTGCAGAATCTGCCAGTAGTCGAAACCTTGCGGGTCGCTGTTGAGGTGCCACTTGCCCACGAGAGCCGTCTGATAGCCGGCGGCTTTGAGGAGTTTCGGGAAGGTCGTCTGCGCACCGTTGAAGACGGAGTTGGTATTGTTATAAAAGCCGTTCAGGTGCGAGTACTTGCCAGTTAGGATGACGGCACGACAAGGACCACAGATAGAATTCGTCACCAAAGCACGGTCGAAACGCATACCTTCCTTGGCGATACGATCGATATTAGGGGTCTGGATTAGCTTCCGGGCATCGCCATAAGCGCTGATAGCCTGATAGGCGTGGTCGTCGGAGAAAATGAAGACGATGTTAGGTTGCTTGGCGGGCGGGGCAGCCGACAAGGCGGCCACGCTGAGCAGGAGCAGGCAGAGACGGGTGAACATAGATTGTTGGGGCTACGGCCATCCTTGGACCAGGAATTTAATATTACAAGGAAACGTCAGGAACTCGGCCCTCCTTCCGCTGTCCCCTCCGCATGCGTCCCCTGCTCCTCCTACTCGCCTGCTGGGCCAGCTTGGCCTTAGCCGAGCCCGATGCCGCCCCCTACCCGGTAACCCCCAGCGTCAAAGGGCTGCAGATTCAGATGGTCGACGACGCCCTCGCCCTCGGGGTCTACCACGCCGGCGTCAACGTCAACGTAACGTCCCTGTTGTCTACGGAAACCAAACCAGGGCAGCCGACGCTCACCGTCGACGGTTTTACTTTTAGCTTCAACGAGGCCTACGCCAAGAGCCTCGATCGGACGATCAAAGGTCTCTCGGACAAGGGTATCGTGGTAAACCTCATCCTGATTTCCTACCGGACCAAGAACGCCCGGCTTCGCGAAATCGCCATCCACCCACAGGCGAGCGAAACCGAAGGTACGGTCATGGCGGCTAATACGGTCACGCCCGAAGGCCGCGCCTGCTACAAGGCTGTCACGGACTTCATCGCCGCCCGCTGGTCGGGCCAAGACCAGACCCACGGCCGGGTCTGGGGCTGGATCATCAGCAACGAGGTCAACTCACATGGCCAATGGCACCAGATGGGACCGGCGACGACCGAACAGGTGGCCGCGCAATACGAAGACCAGACTCGTCTGGCTTGGTCTTCGCTGCGGAAGCACTCGGCAAACGCCCGCGTCTATATCTCGCTAGAACACCACTGGACCGCGAAAGGGAACCCCAGCCCAACCAAAGCCTGCCCAGGCCGCGACTTACTTGAAGCCTTTGCCAAGAAGGCCCAGGAGCGCGGTGACTTCGACTGGAATCTAGCCTTCCACCCCTACCCTGCGAACCTCTTCAACCCACGCACTTGGCAGGACAAAGTGACCTACGATGACCTGACCCCGAAGATCACCTTTAAGAACTTAGAAGTCCTCACCCGTAAGTTAGCCACTCCTGAACTCCTTTATAAAGGCAAGCCACGGCGGCTGAGCTTCACCGAACAAGGCTTCAATGTAGGGAAGGCACCGAACGCCGAAGAACTTCAAGCGGCTGGTTACGCGTACGCTTGGGAGAAAGTGCAACGCCTCCCGGGCATCGATGCGTTCATCTATCATCGTCAGGTCGACCACTCCCTGGAAGGCGGCCTCAAGCTGGGCCTATGGGAAAATAAGCCGGGGTCGATCTCCGA
>CAIYAN010000325.1 GCA_903924185.1 uncultured Opitutia bacterium
TCAAACCACGATTGAGGCGCGCGATCAAGATGACCTCGCCTTACGTGTCGCCGACGCCGCCGTCGTTGGCCTGGGGCGGGCTTGGAAGCTGAAGCCGCTCTTCGCGGCGACCAAGGTCGCCTTTGTTTCGAAGTTCACCGGCAATCAGGAGATCTACACTACGAACCTCGTGCACTCGAAGACCTCGCGTATCACGAACCTACGTAATACCAGTCACTCGCCCCGCTGGAATCAAGACGGCACACGCCTGACCTTCATTACTTCGGCGATGACTGGCTTCCCGGAAATCTATTCCACGAACGGTATCGGCAATCCCCGTGGCGTCGTCACCAACGTGCGCGGCGCCCTCGGGGCGGCCAGTTCGGGGCCGGATGGACGCCTGGCCTTTGCCTCCTCGAATCGGAGCAACATGGATGTCTACGTTGCTAGTGCCGATGGTTCGGGCGCGCGCGTCGTGGTGTCCACACCGGACATCGATGCGGACCCCTCGTGGTCGCCGGACGGCACGCGCCTTGTACTCACCAGTGGACCGACTAATCGCCCGGGAATCTATATTTCCTCCCTCGCAGGGGGTGGCCTGTCGCGCCTGTCGACGGGCTATGGTTACGCTGCAGAGCCGCGCTGGAATCCTGTAGAAACGAGCCTCATCGCTTTCACTTTCCAGTCCGGGGGCTTACACTTGGCCGTCGCCGACCTCCAGTCTGGGGCTATCACGCCAGTGCCGGCGACTTCGGGTATGAATTTTTCGCGCAGCTCATGGTGTGCGGACGGACGCCATGTCGTCGCCACGCAGTCGCTGAACTCGCAATCATGGATTTCGATTGTTGATACGAAGACGGGCAAGGCCACGCGCCTCAGTGATAGCAAACTCGGCGAGTGTTCGCAGCCGGACTGCTACGTGCCCCGCAACTAAGCGGGCGCGTTGGGCTTATTCGGCCGCGAGCAGCGGAGCCGGCGCTGGCGATTCCGTCAGGCGCGGGAAGGATTCGCACTTCTCGAGAATCTCCGTGGGCACCACGCCACCGACGGGGAATTTCCCATGCGTTTCGGCGTCGACCATGACGATCAGGGGGTCGGTGTCCTTATCCCGAGCGACGACAAAGAAATACCACTTCGGGGAGAAGCGATTGGCGGAGATTTCCTTATCCCCGACGCGGTAGCGGACGAAGTGGCGGCGGTTGCCCGTCACGGGCTTATCGAGGACCTTGTACTGTTCGCGGGTGAGGAAAGTGTCCTTGGGAATCTCTTCGGAGCGGAGATCGCGACAGGCGAGGAACTTTGAGCCCCAGGCTAGATAGACCGTATCACCGTTAATCTGGGCAGTCACCAGCAGGCGGGTCGGGGCGACGTCGGCTTCGAGTTTACCGTTTTCGGGCACGAGGAAGTTGCCGTTCGGCTCGACCACGATTTCTTTGGCGTTGGAAGCGAGGACCCATGCGCCGAGCTCGGCCCCCAGGCCGGAATTGAACTCGCTCCAGACCTTCTTACGGGCGTTCGGGTCGACGTTGATCCGGATGCGATTTTGCAGGTCGCGCAGTTTGCCTGCAAAGGTGCGGAGCTCGCCGGCCCACTTGGTATTGTTGACTTTCTCGGCTTCGCGGGCGCGGAACTCGACGCGGTCGATGGCGGGTTTTAGTTCAGCCAACTTCATCTGTTCCATTTCGCCCTTCAAGCGGGCCGATTCGAGCGCTGCGTCGACCGGGAAACTGGCGACGACCTCGGAGCGAAGCTTGTCGAAGGAGGTGTCGTCCAGCATCGGCGACAGCACCGTATCGAGAACAGCGGCCTGCTCGGCGACCTTCTGCTGGATATCGGCAGGAATCGGAGTGCTCAACACATAGACCTTCAGGACGTCGTCGAGCTTGATATTCCACTTTGTAAGGAGATTGCTGAGTGGGGCGGTATCGACGGCGCCGGAGACCTTGAAACCTTGGTTTTCCGGGATGCGTAGGCGATTGAGCAGCACGGGACGGAGCAGTTGGCCCCCGGTCGGACGCTGGAAGTTCGCGAGTTGGGCTTGGGCCTGGATCTCTTCGAAGCGCTTCACATCGGAGTCGAAGCGCTTTTGATTATCCGGCGCCTTCGGGTCATCTTTGGCGAACTTAGCGGCACCCTTACCGAGGAGGCTGCCCCCAATATCTGTCAATGAACCCACGTAGGCCGCGAGGGCGAGGGTGACGACGAAGGCCGAGAGGCCGACCGTACGGTGCGTGGTAATCTTGGCCCGCAGGTCGGCTTCGTGGCCGGAGAGGACGATTTCAGCTTGGGCCTGGGAGATTTGGTCCACCGTCGCCGAGTCGGCGAGGCCATACATCAGGAGCTTGCGGCGCACATCGACATCGAGTCGGTTGGCGTCGACCGCCGCTTCGGCCTCACTCTTCTCAACCTTCTTGTTGAGTTTGATGGTACTACCGAAAGTGAAATGGTTACTCAGCGGTTCCCATTCGACCGAGCCAGCGGGGGCGCATTGCGTCTCGGCATGGACCGTGCCGGCGTTGATGAGGTCTTGGATCTCGTACTCGCTGAGCGGGCCGCGGACCTCGTTATCGATAAAAAGGGCAAATTGACGCATAAGGGCGTTGTGGCCTAGGGGTTTAGGGCCTTCAAGAGGGTAAGTACTGGGGGGCTCTGAGGCAAGCCGATAGGGGGAGTGCTTCCCCTTTGCATAATGCCCAAAGATACCTTTGCTTGAACGGGTTAATGGCCAATCAAGGTGTCAATCAATCGCAGAAGCAGGTGCAGGGGCTCGTCCTGACGCCCCAGCTCCGTCA